>NZ_JBHIQI010000001.1:481814-512093 GCF_042196465.1 Bartonella sp. AD13SXNS | reverse complement strand
TAAAATCAAAACTCAACTATCCCCTTACTACAAATATAACTTATTGATTTAATTATTATTGGTTACCCTTCTTTAAAATAAATACGGATACAGCGCATCAATGACAGCTTCATATGATGATAACATAACAACAGCATAAAATAGGAGATTGTTTCATAGGTTAAATTTTCAACCTTCTCTTCACGTCTAAAAAGGAAAGCGTTCTCTTTACCCCATAAACAATCCAGTTGTTTTGAATAGTAACACCCCGAACCACTTCTCGCACTTAACTTCATAAGACAACCAAACAAGATAACAAATCCATCCTTGGAGATTTTATCCAATCCGCTTTCCACTTATATCTTCACACTTTGCATATTTGTACACTCTTGTAAGAAAAAACTCTGTTGTCAAAGACAACCGTTCAGTAAAAGAAAAGATGACAATCCTTTGAATAGCGCAAATAAGGAACATAATCTCCTCTTCACATCTGAAAGCTTCCCTCACTAACCTATAAATAATCCGATTTTTTCGGTGTAAATTCATCGACTTCCTGCTTATAGGATTCACTTTATATAGGGTCATGAGAATTCACTTGCCTCCCTCTTCAAAGGATAAAAAATCCAAAACCCACACCAGTCTGTAAACAGGTCGTATTCTTAATAGAGTCTAGTTTCTCTTGGCTTGCTATTCATGTGATGAACATGCATCAAGCGCTATGGGCAAGCCCTTTCCCGAAATATCCAATGCCTCTTAAAAAACGCTTTAACGTTTTAAGGAGGTTGTATTATAATAACACTTCAAATGAAGTGTCTTTATGCAGCGCATCAAAAAAATAACACCAACATCATTGTAAACAATCATAGACATGACAACAGCAACCAGCAAAGCATCCTTCAAGAACAAACTCTATTCTATTTTCCCATAAGCTGTAGTCCTATTAAAAGTTCTCACTCATCGATAGCACCAAGCAGATTCATATATAATTATTTTAAAAATAACCTTATCTTTTTACATCTTGCCCTCTTCCTCACACCTCAAAGGAGGAAGATTCCTACCAGCCACTGGTCTGTCAACAGTCTAGCTTTTCACGGGTAGGTTCCACCTGCTGACCCCTCATGCGGTCCACTTCATAAGTGCAACAAACAAGCCCTGCCCTGAATACGGATCACGATATTTAAAAACACTTAATAATATGGAAAACTTTTCATGCCTTATATCAATGCTCTCAACAACGCTGTTTTACAGCATAATAGAATACCGTCATTTGATGATATAAGTACTCTACCCCTGCAATGTCCAGCAGATGTGCCCCACTGAAAAGAGCTGTATCATTTACAAACAAGCACGGGTTTTAGAATTTTCATCCCTTAGAGCGAAAAAAGCCAAATCCAAAGATGAGGTTACTCTCATACAATTTCAAATGTCATAACAGATAAAGGAAAGTATTCATGCGGTCGAGATAAGCCACACAAGTCCAGCTCCATCCGCATATTTACCTTTAGGCAAATTTTTTTTACAGAGAAAGCCGCAAATCTATTACGTATTCTTGTTTTCCTAATCACTTTTTAAACCACCTTTTGAATTGCGCTTTTGACAGATTCATCAGATATCAAGGTCGTATATAAAAGACAATTAATTAAATAAAAACAATACAATAAGATAAACAACGATATCAAGTGATAGTGTAGAAAATCTATAAGTGGTGCGGGTGGTCGGACTCGAACCGACACTCCTTTCGGAACCAGATTTTGAGTCTGGCGCGTCTACCAGTTCCACCACACCCGCACATTACTATAAAAGACAGACTTGTCGATTACCCTTTTGCACTATATGAAGAAGAACAGATTCGTCAACAGAAGACTTCTCATTTTTTTAGAATTCATATCATTTTTTATTTGTTTTATGAAATATTGTCTCTACCGGATTTATAGAAACCTCATTTGTAAAGTCTTTACCTCTTAATTTTATAAAAAACACATGATATTAAACAAATTAAAGCTTTGGACGATTTCTTTAGCAAATCGGCGTACAGCACCACACTGGCTTGGTTTCATTGCCTTTATTGAAAGTTCTGTTTTTCCAATCCCCATAGATGTTTTATATATTCCAATGCTCCTTATCCATCAAAAGCGGGTTTATCACTATGCTTTTCTTGCGACGATCTGTTCTGTTTTAGGAGGAATTGCCGGTTGGTTTATAGGACATTTTGCCTATGACACCCTTGCCAAACCTATTTTAGAATTTTACGGTAAAGTTGAAAGTTTTGAATCTCTAAAAAACAATGCAACCCTACAATTTCTCATTATTTTACTGATCACATCAGGTTTTTTACATCTTCCCCCCATCAAGATTGTCACAATTTTGGCTGGTGTTATGAGTGTGCGTCTTGAATTTTTCATTCTTATTTGTATTTTTTCCAGAGGCGCTCGATTTTATCTTCTCGCGTGGCTTATGAAACATTTTGGGCAAAAAGCAATGAATTTTTTAGCACAGCATTTCAAATGGATTATTCTCATTGGTTTTGTTAGTCTCCTTTTAATTTATGGGGTTTTCATCGCTTTTTTTAATAAGCAGCTTTTATAAGGAACAGACTTAATGGCATGCGTTTTGTCTTCTCACCCACTTTTACACAAGCACCTTCATATTGAACCCAGCAGAAAAGAACAATGTTTCTGGGCTTTTTTTCTCACTCTTTGCTTGTCCACCACAATAGGTCTCGCCCTTAGTTTTGAATATCTTGGCGGCTATCTTCCTTGCGATTTATGTCTCATAGAGCGTTTTCCCTATTACGGTGCCATACCATTTTTGCTCTTAGCGGGTTTTGGGGCATATTTTTTTCGCCTGTCTTCTTGGATACAACTTTTATTTTTATGTGTTTTCATCTTAATGAGCATCAGCCTTGTTTTAGCTGTTTATCATGCAGGTGTTGAATATGGCTTTTGGGAAGCGCCCCTCAGTTGTGGTTCAAACGCAATGAGAAAAACCTCAGACGTTAACCAGCTGCTTAACCAATTAAACAACATTCATCCTCCTTCTTGTTCTGAAGCATCCGTACGCTTTCTTTTTCTCTCATTTGCCGGTTGGAATGTCGTCTCAAGCCTATTTTTCTCCCTTATAAGCTTCTATATCGCTTCAAAAGGAATTTTTTCAGTCCATAAAAAGCCATAACTTTAAAAAAGCACATCCGCCTGTATTGTTTTGCAAAAAGTTTCTACGAAAAGCAAAAACCTTCACACCTTTTGAGAAAAAACTATGACAAGCAGAAAAATTCTCGATAAATGGGAATATTTCTCATAAAGCAGAAATGCTCCCGTATATAATATAGGCTTCACATAGGCTATAAGCTTCACATTAACAAAAAAACTATGCCAAACGATTGAATTAATTTTCTTTACTGCCAAATTTCTGATGCTCTCACTGCCTCTTTTTTTGCACCCCATATCAATAACCTCTTTTTTGCAATCCATAAGAGATGACAAGATTTCTTTATGGAGAGCGCACATGACGCTCAGCTTTGACCTTTTCCATAACAAGGGTAAGTTCAAACTTTAACCAACACGATAATAGACCTATTCTAAACGATTTACGCACCACCTCATCAGCAACAGGCTGCTCCAATATCGGTGCACTTACTTGAGAATTTTTTGCACTTCCACGCACCGTAAAAAAAGAAAGTCTTTTTTTCATATTTAACTCCATTTCAGTTGATTTGGATTTTAAAAGTGCCCAAAAAAATCAAACAAAAATAGAGAGGTAAGTTACGAAAACTACAGGGTAAATTTTACTGCCCCAAAATATCTATTTTCCCCCGCCTGAACAGTCAGAGGAACACTATAAAAATTATTTTCATTGAAAAACAATTACTTATAATCTAGGGAAGAAAAGTAAAAATCTCCCCCAGAAAAAGAGATTACCTTCAAAATTATCAAAAAAAGCAGCACAATTTTAGTGATTTTTTTGTTTTTTTCTTTTGATAAAATTAATTGGCAGGTGTCTTAGGCGCCCCTCCGGTAGGTTCCCAATTCGCAATACTTGCAAGCTGCTCAATAACATCCTCTTTTAACTTACCATTTTTCTTATTGCGTAAATCATATTGATCAGCATTCTGTTGCAGCCACTTTATAAGCGTTCCTTTAACAGTTTTACCACCCTCAGCCTCACTCACCGCTTCCCATGCCGCAACAATAGCAGCAAGCTTTGGAGCATAACGTGGATGCGTTGGATCTTGAAACGCATATTTTTGGTCCTTAGTCTCAGCAGAATCATCCTCAGGGAAAAAAAACGCAGGACGCAGACCACGCGATGAAAGCCATTTTTTTAAATCATCGACGAGAACATATGAAGAATCTGCATTTATATAACCAAAAGGATTATACGACAATTTCATCTTTAATTGCCCTTCTTTTCCCGCTTGAACGATGGCATTATAAGCTCCTCGAAAATGAGCAGTTTTATCAAACGGTATTTTCCGCCTTCCTTCGTAAATATCACCTTTTTCTGGTTCTAATTCGTTGAAAAACAGACACTTTCCTGGATTCAAGCCCGCTATCAATAACGCTGCCTGCAATAACGTTAGTTTTTCAGAAAGCCGCCAAAATTTCAAACTTTCATCAATTTCCATATATTCCCCGCTTTTTCTGCAAAACTTATCACACTTTTTAATAATCCCACAACCACACCCCTCCTTGTGATCCACAAGAAAATGATTTGAATTGTTTCAATATAAGAAGTTTTGAAATGAGAGGAATCCTACTGAATTTTGGGCTTTCATACAAGATATCAGGCAAGTTACAAGGCGATAAATGCCCCTTCATAAAGCATAAATTTTTATGCGTGATCAAACAATTTGATATGATAATATCTCTGTCATTTATGCACTCCCACCTTTATCTGTCCCTGCAATTACAGCACAAAAGATAATTCGTTACACGCTAACAAATCCACCTAAATGCAAAAGCTGTAACAACGCTAAAATGCGCGTAAATATCATAAGAATACTGTCTTACACCTCCACAAGCGGAATGATTGGCGTAAAACTGTACAATAAAATGCCGTGCCTATAATGAACCGAGCTAAAAGCTGACGCAACACTAGGAGCTAAGGTGTATGACGATGCCGGCTTGCTCTTTATGAAGTAACAAGCCAGCACTATCATTATATTTGCCAGCCCCCAATATTGCGACAGCCCTTGGCTCTTAAGACGGTTCATAAGAGCCATTTTTAGTTCTTTCTTCTATAGTTTTTACCCACACGCCAACCCCGCTTGTAGTGTGCAAGCAAGTGATTTTGATTGATTCAAGATAAACAGATTTGAAATGAGAGAATCCCACGTTATTCGGGAGGCTAATTCAATATGAATAACGCTAGATTATCATTATAAATCAATATCTTTTATGCAGCGTAAAGATGGAAAGACTCAATGGAGTGTATATTATTGTATGAAGGCTTTACTGTTTTACTCTTTTATACTCTTCACGGACGCCCTCATGAAATAGGCATTTGTCCCTTGGAAAAAGTCTCTTTTAAAGAATTATTTCAAATTCCAAAGGTTATTATCATCTTTTGAACGCATCAAATAAATGATGACACAAACCTCTTTCTTTCCATACATTCTCGAGCACACTACAGTGGAACGCTCCATTGAAAACGTCCCTTTAGCATAATAAAGCATATTTTCTCTCAATGCTTTCACGCCCCCCTCTCGACCCCACTTAATAAATCTCCCACTTAATAAATCTTCCTGTACTTGAATTTATTTGCCAGCTTACTTTCATAGCACCCCAGCATTTTTTTACTGCAACCTTTTTGCAATTTTTCAGTTTTGAACTTTTAGATTGACTTTCGGTTTATTTTTCTTATGTTTTAGAATTATTCTAAAGTGCAAAGGAACAGAAAATGTTGAAATCGTTTTTTTCATTTGTACAACGTAAAGCTCTGTTCTTTCGTTCAGCACAAACAATGATGATTCGCGCACTCAAAGCAAAAGAGCAGCATGCGGCGCTCTATTTAAAATATGCAAAAGCTCTCGAACCTTATTCCTCTAGGGAAGCCGCGATTTTTACCGCTATGGGGCTTCAAGAGCTTAAAAATTATAAGCAACTTTTATGCCTTTCTTGCCATAATCGTGCAAACACTATCGGTTCATTATGTGAAAAAACTTCTCTTGTGAAAGGCAAGAGCCGCCATTCCTCCTCAAAAACAACAGCGGCAAATCACACCATAAAAAAGCCTACAAAAACGCAAAGACAAACACTTTTGACGTGGATTCAACCAGGTCTTGCAGGGTTAATGGATGGCTCTGTTTCCACCCTTGCCCCCATTTTTGCCGCAGCTTTTGCCACGGGAGACACGCATCAAACTTTTTTGATAGGGCTCTCAGCTTCAATTGGTGCGGGACTTTCGATGGGTTTCACAGAAGCAGCCCATGATGACGGCAAATTATCAGGACGTGGTTCGCCATTAAAAAGAGGCCTTGCCAGCGGCATTATGACCACATTAGGAGGATTAGGCCATACCCTTCCCTATTTAATCAATTCTTTTTATGTAGCGACAATTATTGCCTTTATCATTGTTTTTTTCGAACTAGGCGCCATCGTCTGGATCCAGAACAGATTCATGTCGACTCCCTTTTGGCGCGCTTCTTTACAGGTCATCATTGGGGGTGCCTTGGTTTTTGCCACGGGTATTCTTATCGGCAGTATCTAAGAAATCCTATCCACAATCCATGATTTAGATCTCTAACGTGTCGTTCCTTTTAGAAATAAAATATTGATTTATAATAATAAATAATCATTTCAACTTGAATCATAACTCCAAATAGAATAAGATTTTCTCATTCCAAAACCCTCTCATATTGAATCAATTAATATCACTTGCTTGCACGTCAAAAGCGAAAAGCGGAGCTAGCGTGGGGGTAAAAATAAGGAAAAAAAAGAGTAAAAATTCCTCCTATGAACCATCTTAAGAGCTAAGAGCTGTCGGCAACACCCACGAGCTAGCAAAGTGTATGATGGTGCCGGCTTGCTCCTTCACAAACGTAAAGATGGAGGTGCTCAATGACTTTATCGTTATGCCATTGTTATACCATTCATGGGCACCGTCGTGAAATGGGCTTGGGTGCATTGCGAAACGTTTCTTTAAAAAAAGCACGTGAATGTGCAAATCAATGGCGTTCTGTTTTACATGAGGGGCGTGACCCCATTAAAGAATGTGAAAAACAAAAACGTGAAGCAATAAGCAATCTCCATTATTTAAAAGACATTGCTTTAAATGCTTTTGAAAGTGGTAAAGCCGAACTAAAGAATGATGGTAAAGATGGTAGCTGGTTTGACCTTTGCGGCTTTACATTCTCCCTAAATTAGGCTGTTTTCCCATTTCAGAGATTAAACAAACAGAGATACGCAATACCCTTGCCCCTATTTGGCATACAAAAACTGGAACTGCTTAAAGAGACATCCCTTAATGCACCCAAAGCCCATTTCACGACGGCGTCCGTGAATGGTATAACGATAAAGCCATTGAGCACCACCATCTTTACGCTTATGAAGGAGCAAGCAAGGCACCATCACACACTTTTCCAGCTCGTAGATGTTGCGACAGATCTTGGCTCTTAAGACGGTTCATAAGAGCCATTTTTAATCCTTTCTTCTACAGTTTTTACCCACACGCCAACCCCGCTTATGATGTGCAAGCAAGTGATTTTGATTGATTCAACATACACAGATTTGAAATGAGAGAATCTTTCGATATTCGGAGTTTTAACTCAATATGAATAAAGATAAATTATCATTATAAATCAATGTATTGCCTTATAGAGCTCTTAATCTTTGTCTCAAACATGTGGCTGCCTTAGAGTTGGATGTTGATTTACAGGCAATAACAAAAGCACGCGCTCTTTTAGGCAAACAACGCCATAAAACGCAAAACTTTCCAGCAATAGGTTGAAGAGATATACCAGCACCATCACACACTTTGCTAACCCTGAATATTACGAACAAAAGCTTTTGACCCTTGAGACGATTCATGAGAGGCATTTTTAGTCCTTATCTCATATAAATTCACTCCACACGGGCTCTCTCAGCGTGTAACGCGCAAGCGACATGGTTTTGATTGCTTCAAAAAAAAGAGAAATTTACAAATATTCGCGACT
The DNA here is from genome assembly GCF_042196465.1 of Bartonella sp. AD13SXNS. Classification (NCBI taxonomy): domain Bacteria; kingdom Pseudomonadati; phylum Pseudomonadota; class Alphaproteobacteria; order Hyphomicrobiales; family Bartonellaceae; genus Bartonella; species Bartonella sp. AD13SXNS. The sequence goes on along the minus strand of NZ_JBHIQI010000001.1, from coordinate 503,962 downwards.
CTCATTCAACATACAAAAATAGTTAATTATCATTATTAATGAATATATTGCCATTCTTTGGAATTCTGTTGATAGTATTTTGGGATAATGCTGTAGAGTATTCTAGATTAGCAAGAGATGATAACCAAGCTCTGGGGACAACCTCCATAAACAAACCTTTATCGACTTGTTTTATGGGTATCTTTTGTTAAAGTATCATTTTCTTCTAGACCTCATATTTTGGAAATGCCTTGATCATGCCGCACACTAAAACCAACGCACCTCTCAACAACCAAGAAAATCCTGTTTCTTCTCAACCTTCACACCCTGTAACTTTATTCGTTGAACGTCTTGCACATGGACAAGGTTTAGAACTTCCTCATTATGCGACAGCTGGTTCTGCTGGCCTTGATCTACGCGCCGCCATTGGAGAAGAAGAAACGCTCACTCTTGCACCTGGGGAGCGTGCCCTTATTCCAACAGGTCTCATTTTTCATTTATCACTTGGGTTTGAAGCACAAATACGTCCACGCTCTGGCTTAGCCTTAAAGCATGGCATCACTTGCCTCAACACTCCTGGAACAATTGATAGTGACTACCGTGGTGAAGTCAAAGTCCTCCTTATCAATTTGGGACAAGAAAACTTTTCTATCCAACGGGGAATGCGCATAGCGCAAACAGTCATCTCACCGGTTGTTCAAGTCAATGTCTGCGCCATTGAACCAGAACAAAAAGACAGTCCTCAAAGCCATAGTGAAAGCCGTGGAACAGGAGGTTTTGGTTCAACGGGGCACACTTAAGAAGCTTAAAAAACCACTTCTCTTAAAGCAACACACCACACAATCTGCACCTAAATTACCTTGGGCTTTTAAAGCTCAAGAAAGCGTATATTTACTCCCAAGACTCTTTCATGAAATGCGGCTTCTAAACAAGCATGCTTTCTTCTCTTTTGTCTCTTCTCAGCCTTCATACCCCGTAATGTTATCCGTTCAGTGTCTTGCAGTTGGAACAAGGAAACTTTCTCATTATACAACAACTGGTTCTGCTAGCCTTAATCTACACGGAGCAATCTACACGCCGCCATTGGAGAAGAAGAAACGCTCACTCTTGCCACCTAAGGAGCGTGCCCTTATTCCAACAAGTCTCATTTTTCATTGATTATTTCTTTCATTGATCATTTGGGCTTTTAAAGCCACACATCCATTCACGCTCTAGCATAAGCCCTAAAGCAGCGCATCACATGCCCCCCTGGAATAATTAACAGTGATGACCACAGCAAAGTCAAAGTCCTTTTCATCAATTGTGGTCAAAAAGACTTTTCCATAAAACGGGGAATGCGCATAGCGCAAACAGTCATCTCACCGGTTATTCAAGTCAATGTCTGCGCCATTGTTTGCCCTCTCCACATCACACACAAACAGCATTTCTCCACCACACCGTTGTTGCTTGCGCTCTACAAAACTTCGTTATCACCGGATATGCTTCCATCCACTCTCATAACAAAAACATTGGCATTAACTCGAGCTCACACACCGCTTATAATGGATACAATCTCCACATCACAGTGATCTCTCAGATTGACCTCCTCCCCACACCTCAAAGGAGGAAGATTCCTATTAATCACCGGACAGTCAACAGTCCAGCCTCTCTCGGCAGGTTTCACCTGCTGACCATTTACGCGGTTCACTTCATAAGGCGCAATAGACAAGCCCTGCCCTGAATACTTGATCACGATATCTAAAAACACTTAAATATCTAAAGCTTTTCATGCCTTATATCACCGCTCTAAACAACGATGTTTTTATGGCATAAGTGGAAAATTTATTTTTTACACCTTTAATGAAAAATCCAAATACGATAAGTTTCTCTCATTCCAAATCTATTTATATTGAATCAATCAAAACCATATCTGTTGCAAATTACAAGCACAGCTAATGGAGTGGGAAAAACGAAAGAAAAGATTAAAAATGCTTCTTATGAACACAGCGTACGAAACTTGTTACTTATGAAGAAGCAAACCGGCACCATCATTACATTTGCCAGCTCGTGGATATTTGCGACAGCCCTTGGCACTTGAGACAATTCATAAGAGCCATTTTTAGTCCTTGTCTTATACAGTTTCACTCCACACGGGCTCTCCCCGCTTGTAAAGCAACAGATATGGTTTTGATTGATTCAACATGAAACAGCTTCAAAATGCGAGAATCCTACGATAATCGCAACTCTCACTCAATATACAAACAATGAATTATTATTATAAATCAAAAAGTTGCATCGAAATTAAAGGGGCGATAAAGATGCAAAGAGTATGATGGCACCAACCTAAATCATCTACAAGCAATAATCACCCCTGTTTTTTTATTATTTACCGCACCACTTGAGGCAAGATGAGAACAACTTTTCAATCCCACAAGACTCGATTTACCATATCGAGCCCATGCGTATTTGATTGCATAAATCGATGACAAAACCATAATCAATTTCGCTCTATATCGGCTCTCCACCTTTGATGAAAATACTGTGTTTCCTTCAACAGAAGCTGTACAGTTTTGTTATCATGGGGCAGTAACAGTTTCTATCGTAGAAATGTTAGCGTTTACCGCAGGACTTGTTATTGGAGCATCCATATGATCCACTCCATTACCGCCCTCTCCATCTACAGCACTGTCTGTCACTCCTGTTTTTTTATTATTTACCACACCACTTGAAGAAAGATGAGGAGAATTTTGCAATCCTACAAGACCGATTTTACGATATCCAGCCATGCGTATTTGATTGAGTAAATCAACGACAAAACCACAATCAATTTCACTCTATATCGGCTTTCCACCTTTGATGAAAATACTGTGTTTCCTTCAACAGAAGCTGTACAGTTTTGTTATCATGGGGCAGTAACAGTTTCTATCGTAGAAATGTTAGCGTTTACCGCAGGACTTGTTATTGGAGCATCCATATGATCCACTCCATTACCGCCCTCTCCATCTACAGCACTGTCTGTCACTCCTGTTTTTTTATTATTTACCACACCACTTGAAGAAAGATGAGGAGAATTTTGCAATCCTACAAGACCGATTTTACGATATCCAGCCATGCGTATTTGATTGAGTAAATCGACGACAAAACCATAATCAATTTCGCTATCCGCTTTGATTAAAATTTTTGTCTCTAAATTTTGCTTGGTTTCCTTCACCAAAGCTTCTCTCAAAGTTCCTTGTTCTATAAGGTGATCACCAATGTAAAGAGAACGATCTTTTTGTAAAGTAACATAAACAGGCTCATCAGGGTGCTCTACTGAAGGCGCTTGAGTGATAGAAGGAAGCTGAACAGGAATGACAGATGTTGCCAAAGGTGCTGCAACCATAAAAACAATAAGCAACACCAACACAACATCAATAAAAGGGGTCACATTGATTTCGCTCTGCAACCCACTCTCATCGGACTCCCAGTCATTATTAAAACTTGCTTTCATTTTTTAAGACTTTTCTGTTGTCTTTGTCTATCAAGTTCACGGCTCAAGAGCCTTTCAAGAGCAGCCGCGATATCGCCTAAATCACTGCGATAACCATTCAAAGCACGCATAAGACTATTATACATAACAACGGCGGGAATAGCTACAAAAAGCCCAATAGCTGTTGCGAATAAAGCTTCGGCAATTCCAGGAGCCACCACATCCAATCGCGTTGTTTGAGACTGAGCAATCCCAATAAAAGAATTCATAATTCCCCAAACAGTTGCAAAGAGACCAACAAAGGGAGCAATTGCGCCAATGGTTGCAAGAACGGTGCTTCCACATGCCACACGGCGTGTAGCAGCCAGCAAGCAACGCGACAAAAGCGAGTGAACCCTTTCTTTTAAACCTTCATGAACATCACGAGCCTTAGCATCGCGAACATCGCGGGAGACATCTTCATATTGATTGCTCTCCTCATAAAAGAGAATATCTTCAATCGTTTGTGCACTTTCCTTTGAACTAGTTCTCTCACCAGAGCTTTCATTTATCCCTTCAGGAGCAGAAAAATGAACCTGTTGTGTAGAAAGATACACCTCTTTAAGGACTTCTTTGAGAAAAAACACACCAGCTCCTTTGCTTTCTTTCAAACTCGCTGCCAAACGTGTAAGAGTCTGAGCGTTAAGAACCAATTGGAGTTCATGACGAACTCTTCGTTTTGCCAAAGTGATCTCAATAATTTTCACAAAAGCAATTGTCCACGACATAAGAGAAGCAAGTAACAAAATAATGATAACGGCTTTCACCACCCAATCAGCAGCCATAAACATGGAAAAAGGAGAAAAATCATGCACTGTCAATACAGCAGATGTATTATCTAAAGGGACTGTTTTATCTAAAGGGACTGTTTCAGATTCCATTTTTATCTCACATTCTTGTGCTCTTATCTTTATTTATGAGCTGGATCGTCACCCCGCATAGCATCACTGTTCCACAATGCCACTACCCTTTTAACGTCACTTGTGTATTCCTCTTAAGAAAGAAAACTTGATAAATCAAGTATAGTTTTACTCCACAAACTTTCTCTTAATTCTAAAGAAATTTTTCTCTAACAATTCAACAAGTTTATCTTACCCAATCAATTTATTGCATAAATTAGGCAAAATGATAAACTTACAAGAAGTATCGCATATAATATTTTAATTTATAAGAATAACGCATCCTCTTTCTACTCACAACACATTGACTTATAAAAACAATTCATCATCGTTCCTGTTGAATGAACCTTTAATATCGCCAGCTTCTTTTATTTTCGCCGCTCTTTTGAATCCAAGCAAATATTCGCTTCCATGAAACAAGCAGCAAAAATATCATAAAACTCTTGAAGAAAAGGATATGCACATCTCTAACAACCCGTGCACTGAAGTCCCTCTCCTATCCTAAAATAAAAATATACCTTACGTTTTAAAAAAAGAACTATCGCAATATCTTAAACTGACAAAAAGTATCATGGGGAGCGCGTGTTGCCCCCAAATACACAGAGAGCAAAAAGCCGCAATATTCTTTGCTTTAAAAGCATAAAAATGGCATTTTTTTCTGCTGCAAAATCGCAACCACCATGTATTTTTCCTGTCCCAAGTAAAAAAACAAATCTTACTGCGCCTTTTAAAGAAACATCTCTCAAAGAGCACCCAATCCCATTTCGCGACGACGCCCGTGAATGGTATAACGGTAAATCTATTGAGCACCTCCATCTTTACGCTTATGAAGGAGCAAGCCGGCACCATCACACACTTTGCCAGCTCGTGGATGTTTGCGACAAACCTTGGCACTAGAGAGGGTTCATAAGAGCCATATTTAGTCCTTTCTTATACAAATTTGATCCACACCACTCATCCCACTTGTTATGTGCAAATGAGTGGTTTTGATTGATGCAAGATAAACAGATTTGAAATGAGAGAATTTTACGTTATTTGAAGGTCTCAATTCAATATGAATTACGCTAAATTATCATTATAAATCAATACATTGCCTTTTTTTAAAGAACCTTTTATCAAAAACTGCACCACGAGAAGCTGAAGAATAGTGCTAAATTTCTTCAAAAGCATAAGACAATTTTCAACAGACGAGCCCCTTTACGGACAGAGCATATTTTATAGACGAGATTTATTTTATCAAAAACAATTTTAAATGAGACAACGAAGGGAACCAAAAAAAACTTTTTGCGTTACCCCAGCAGTGAAAATTTTCACTCCAATGCAAATGATCACTATGAACACACCAATACAAATATAATGAATCAAGAGAGGGAAAAAATATCATGGCCATGAATAAAACAACGCCGCACAATAAAACAGCTTCAGAAAAAGACCTACAAGGACAATTAGAAACGTTACGCACTGAAATTTCAGGGATTACCTCAACCCTAACAGATCTTGGTGCAAACAAATTCAACGCCGCCAAAGAGAAAGCAGAAAAACTATATCACTCAGCGAAAGAAAGTGGTGAAGACATGATGTCTCAAGCAAAAGACAAAATCAGTGATCTTGAACAAACTCTGAACCAATGCGTTCGCAAAAATCCTGGCAAAAGCGTTCTTTTTGCAGCAGGCGTTGGTTTTATTCTTTCTCAATTACTGCGTCGTTAAGCAATGCACAAGTTTATCGCTCCTCTTTTAAACCATCTTGTCGGTGGAGGGCTTAAAAGCACAGTCAAGCAAGTACGCCTTCAAGCAATTTTCTATGGGTTTATTAGCATTTCATTCTTCATGTCTTTGCTTTTTTTATGTACCATCGGTTTTATTGCGTTATGTTCTGTTATGAAGCCCCTTACCGCCGCCAGCATCATGTTTTTAATTTGTCTGTCTCTTGCGGGATTAGGTCTTATTATGAGTCGTGTACTCAAGGCTTATCAACGCTATGACCAACAAAAAAAGACAGAAGAACAACGCCACAAACTGATGACAGATGCGACTATTTCCAGCCTTGCAGCTCTCAGTCAACATCTCCCTTTTGCAAAATTGAGTGTGCCCATTCTTGGACTTGCAACTTATTTCCTGTGGAAAAAAGATAAAAAGGACAGCTTTTCAGATTAAAATATGTAAAGCTACCCTTTATCCCCCCCCCAAGAGTGCTTTCTTATATAAAAAAGAAAGCACTCTTTCTTATAGTCTTTTTAATTTTTTCGATAACATGAGGGAAAATTCCCTTCATTGTAGCTAAAAATTCCATAGATTTGATTAAATCCCTTTCAGATTGCACCCCATATTTCATGAACATCGCAACGTTAAGCAAAGCTTGCGTTAAAAGTTCTCATTTAATAAGTTGAAGCAACTTGTTGTTTTTTGAAATTGACTTCCTCCCCACACCTCAAAGGATGGGGGGGCCTACCAGCCATCGGGCTGTCAACAGTCCAGTTTCTCACGGGCGTGTTTCTCCAGCTGATCACACATGCGATTTACTTCATAAGCGTGCAATATATTGATTTATAATGATAATTAACTGTTTTGTATATTGAATAAGAGCCCCGAATATCGTAAGATTCTTTCATTTCAAACCTGCTTATCTTGAATCAATCAAAAATATTCGCTTGCACGTTACAAGCGGGATGAGTGTGTGGATAAAATTTGTATAAGAAAGGACTAAACATAGCTCTTATGCCCCCCCCCTCTAGTGCCAAGGTCTGTCGCAACACCCACGAGCAGGCAAAGGTGGGTGATGGTGTCGGCTTGTTACTCCATAAGCGCGTCAGGCAAACCCTGCCCTAAATACTTGATCACGATATCTAAAAATACTTAATATGCAAAGCTTTTCATGCCTTCTATCACCGCTTTACACAACAGTGTTTTACGGCATAATAGGATAAAATAAACGCATTCTCATTGATTAACTAATCCAATCAATTGCCCACGACTTACAGAACCAATTTAAGCGCTTTTTGCTCATTTTCTATATTCTATGTCTCTATCCGCCTTCCAGATATTTTATTAATCATTATTGTTTTAACCTCTTCTTTTAGAAACAAAGCAACTGTTGTAAAATCTGGCAAATTAACACCACTTTACGTAAACGCCTCAAAAAGCAGTTATAAATATAAATACTTTTGTTTCAAATATAATGAATGAACCATCTTAGAAAAAAGAAACAGCATAGAGATATATCAATGATCATCATCTACGGTCAGCGTATTATAATCTTTATTTATCTTAATTTTTATAACGCCAATCATTCCAGTGGAAATAACGAATGCAGACATCGCTAAAAAAGAACTCACAACTCCCACGAGTGCAAAAAGTCCAGCAATAAAGCCAGAAACCGCTTCAGCAGAGTTTGCTAACGTTGAAAAGGTTCCAAAACTCTTACCAAAATCTTCACGACGAGAATATAATTGAATAGCTGAAACTAAACTAATGTCTACAAATGCGCCAGTAAATCCTAAAATAAAGGCTAGTCCTAAAATTAGTTTTAAAGAAAGCATTACAACTAAAGGCATAATAAACAGAATAATCCCATAAAGAAGCCAAAATATCATGAGCTTCAACGATGTAACATTTAATATAATTTTACTATAGAACAAACCACCAACAATAGTTCCAACAGCCATGAGAGAAAAAATATAACTCACAAATCTTTCCTCTCCACCTACAGAAAGAATAAAAGCTGGAATTAAAAATCTTAAAATTGCACCCGTAAAGAGAATAGCAAACGACGAACCAACGAGCGTAATGAATAAATGTTTATTTTCAGTAGAAATATATTGAAGATAGGAAGCGGTTTCTCGATAAATTTTTATAAAATTGAAAGGCTTATTCTCGCTTGAATCTAAATTCACGAGATTAAATAACACGACAATAGATATAAGATAGGTAAAAAAATCAAAAATGAGAACTGCCGATTTATTGGCAAAAATAAGCAATAGGGAACAAACTAAAGGGCCGATTACAGATGCCGTTTCGTCTATAATTTGTGCAATGCTATTTGCCTTTGTCAGATCATTGATTGGAAACATTTTCGGGATAGCCGCTTGAAAACTTGGTTGGAAAATACTTCTTCCTATTGTTGTACATATTGCTGCCAAAATAAGTACAATAATATGTGCGGTCCCTGTTATAGTAGTTATAAGAACGAATAATGAGGCGAATAATCTCACCAGTTCACTTAAAATCATATTTTTCTTCAAAGAAAAATTATCCGCTAACCAACCGCCTATAGGTCCAAAAAAGAGAAAAGGGATAAATCGAAAAAAATACACAAGACCTGTAAAAAAGAAGTTATCTGTTAATTCTAAGACAAGTAAAATAAAAACAACTTCATAAGCATAATCGCCAACTTTAGAAATAAAAAGGGAAAAAAAAAGAGATAACGGACTCTTTTTTAAAAATAAATTCATATCAACCATCCGATATTAAACTTTTCTACGCTTAAAGTTACACAGCCTTTAATAAAATTGGTGATATGAACTTTAAAGGAATCGTATATTCTAATAAATCGCTTAATAAGTTAAGTGAAAAATTTTAAGTATTCTCTTCACAAACAATAAGTCGTCATATATTTTTCTTTCGGAAAAAGAGGTGGTATATGCCCTCAGGGATTCCTAATAACCTCTTTCTTCCCTTAAAAATTAAAGAAGATCTGCATATATTTCAGTGTATACATCATGAGAGCCTCATTAATCACCTCTCAATAGGTGGATTATATTTTCTTTGGCCCTTATATCATGAGTTCCCTCCACATTCATCAAAACAAAAAATAATCTTTCCAGATATAATTCCCCGCGATTTTTTAGCAATCATGCCACGACGCAAAGCCAGCCCCCCACCCACTTTTCCAGCTCGTGGATGTTGGCAGACAGCTCTTAGCACTTAAAACAATTCATTCGAGGCATTTTGAGTTTTTTCTTGTATAGTTTTTACCCACATGACCTACCCACTTGTGACGTGCAAACCAAGTAATTTTAATTGATTTAACATAGAATAGATTTTAAATGAGAAAATCCTCATGTTATTTGGGGTTCTAATTCAAGTTGAACAATGCTAAATTATCATTATAAGCCAATATGTTGATACAGACTATCTGCCTTAGTAATTGGATGCGTTGCCGGTAATATTTTTCGACAATAATTCCAATAGCGTAAGCGGCTTTTTTAAAGCCCCATCGTTTTTTTTCTTCTACAACGCGAGGGAACATTCCGGTCATTTTAGGTAAAAAGCCCATAGCCCCAATTAAATTATTTTCAGATTGAAGCGCCTATTTGAGAAATATGGGCGATATTTGGCAATGCCTTAGCGAACAGTTCCGGCTTAATTTGAAGCAATGTACACCCTTTTGAAGCAAATGTTATTTCGATTGATATTTTGCTCGTCTCTTTTTTTCATAAGCTTTTTTATTGTAACTGGAAATCACGTTTAGAATTTGAGTGTGTTCAAAATAATCTGAACATTTATTTTGTTACAACTACAGCTATGTTTAAGGATTTTATGTTCTATGTGTATGTCACGGGTGACATACACATAGGTTGTTTTTAATGTTTTTTTGCTTAAAACCTCTCTACTGGAGGCAAAAAAATGTAAAAGACATCCCTTTTCCACAAAATCTCTCTTGCAGATTACATCCGTTGACCTTTTCCTCCCCACACCTCAAAGGATGGGGGGTCCTACCAGCCATCGGGCTGTCAACAGTCCAGTTTCTCACGGGCGTGTTTCTCCAGCTGATCACACATGCGATTTACTTCATAAGCGTGCAATATATTGATTTATAATGATAATTAACTGTTTTGTATATTGAATAAGAGCCCCGAATATCGTAAGATTCTTTCATTTCAAACCTGCTTATCTTGAATCAATCAAAAATATTCGCTTGCACGTTACAAGCGGGATGAGTGTGTGGATAAAATTTGTATAAGAAAGGACTAAACATAGCTCTTATGCCCCCCCCCTCTAGTGCCAAGGTCTGTCGCAACACCCACGAGCAGGCAAAGGTGGGTGATGGTGTCGGCTTGTTACTCCATAAGCGCGTCAGGCAAACCCTGCCCTAAAATACTGATCACGATATCTAAAAATACTTAATATGCAAAGCTTTTCATGCCTTCTATCATCGCTTTACACAACGGTATTTACAGCATAATAGGATAAATTAAATTAGGAAGTACGAAGAATTTAATTCACCGTATAAGTATTTTAGAATCCCTTCTGTTAACGCAGTTGGGTTTTTATTTTTTTGCCATTGTGTCTCCCTCTCTTGAAACAACTCGTAGCTTTGAAAAAAGCATGTCAAGGTAAAAGCGATACAAAAATATTCAACACGATAAAACTAGGGTTTGCAATTTTCTTTCTAGTTTTTTCGATTAACACCTATGATACCTATAAAGCGCTATTTATGCCCCCTATAAGCTTTCTTTTTAATCATGATTTCAAAGTTGCGTGAGAAGGACAAGAAAAGCCTTTTGGTTATTGGTCAAGAGCACGTGCGCCTAATGGTGTGCTTTTACAAGGTGCCCTTGTCTCTCCCCCCAAAAGCTTGGTAATCCCCTCTCATTAAACGCGGATCTGATGTCATAATTTTGGGGGGTGATTTAAGAGTTTGAGAGGCAAAAAGCCTTTCATTTAAAAAGCAAAACGAAATGACATAAGCCGAGGAAACACGCTCCCACATAGTGCTGTAGTAAACAACCTATAAGGATATTTTAAACCCAACAATTTTCCATAACGAGAATTGTCCATCAAGATCTATATGGATTGTGATCAACTTTTACCTGTTAAGGTGCGTTGTAGAATATTGTCTTCATTAAATAACGCTTAAGAGAACGCTTTATCAATAATGGTCAATGGGATTATAGCTTCCGTGATCTCTTCGCCAATCTTCAGGTTGTTGAAATTGGCTCGACCATAAACCGTTTTGTGCTTTTTGAGCAGCAGATTGTAAGTTTTTATAGTCTGCGGGTGATGGGAAATTATGCTGATCTTTTGTCAAGACCATCAACCCTTCTGCCAGCCCCAACCGTGCCAGATCAACTCCGTCAACAAAACATTGTGCATAATGAAGCTGTTGAATGACACGTGCTTGGCGACAAGTAACATTTTTATCGATTGTTTTTGAGACAAGCCACGCGGTGACGAAAGCACCACATGGCCACTTAATTCCATTGCGAGAGGCAAACTGTCGTGTTTCACAAGATTCCACACCATATAGTCGAATATTGCGGACAATCTTTTTTCTCCATCCCTCATCTACGAGCGTGATCATTTTAAAGGTGACACCACTTGTGACTTGTATAGCACCTGAATAGACTGGTACATTTTCTTCATAAAATTGTGATGCAAATGGTTCTGGGTGCAAAGCCACATCTTGTTGGTTTACATCGTGTTGATTTCTATAATCTATCAATTGTGACTTTGGATTTTGAACGGGAGTTTCTATTGTTTTTTCTAGTCCTTTAAAAAAAGAAGATTGCATAAATTTTTCAGTATGCTGATTCAAATAAAAGATTACAGCAAAAATAATAATAGACGTTAAGATAAGATATTTAAGCACTGATCGAAAACATTTTAAAAGTATCATTTTGAATATTACTATATTTTTTGTTTATTAAATAATAAAAGATTAAATATTGTTAATTTATAGATAGAAAAATTTATTTTTTTCATTTATATGATTCCCGATTAATATTTTAATTATTAATTTTATGATTAACTTAAACATAAAGCGGGGGAATTTTCATGAAAAACATGAATAATTCGTTCATTCGTGAACAAACCTTAGAAAAAGGTCTTTTATCCAATACCCAAAAGAAATGGTTAACAACAGCATTGATGCTGTTTATTGCCTTCATTGTACTGAGTGAGCCAGCATTTGCCGCAGGTGACTTCGGAAAAATTGAAGGCGCTCTTGATAAATTAGTCAAAGCTTTAACAGGAAAAATTGCAACATCAATTGCGACGATTGCGGTTGCTGGTATTGGGCTTGCATGGATTGCTGGTTATGTTGAAATGCGTAAAGCTTTCTTTGTTTGTGTTGGCATCGGCATTGTTATGGGTGCATCGCAAATCGTATCAATGTTTTCCAGTTAAACTTTAGCCTTTCAAAGCCATGAAAGAGCACGAAAAGCTAACAGAAGATACGCTATTTCTTGCTTGCACACGCCCTGCCATGATTGCAGGTGTGACGGTGGAAGCTATGGGATTAAATGGGATAGGAACGATGATATTGTTCATTATGGCAGGCAATATTTTCCTTCTAACCTTTGGTGTGATGCTGCATTTCATATTCAAGGAAATCCTAAAGCATGACCATAACAAATTTCGTATTCTTCTGACATGGCAAAAGACATCTATTTTTGCCAGAAATTCGAGTCTATGGGGTGGGGGAAGTATTTCTCCATTACGATTAATTCGTAATTATGAGGAATTATAATGAATAGAACAGAGCGCAAGCGTGAAAAGCAGCCAGAGGCGATTATCCCTTACGTGCGCCATGTTAACAAGCATATCATTGCGTTGGATTCACGCGCTCTCATGAGCGTTATTAAACTTGAAGGGATTAACTTTGAGACAGCGGATATTATTGATCTGAATGTGCTTCACGAACAGCTCAACAATCTGTTTAAAAACATTGCGGATGAACGGATAGCGCTTTATAGCCATATTATCAGAAAACGTGAAACGATTTATCCGGACGGGACTTTTAGATCGACATTTGCCAAGCAATTAGATGATAAATATCGCGAGAGGATGGTTTCTCAGGAGCTTTATCGCAATGATCTTTATCTTTCGATTTTGTGGAATCCACACGTTGATCAAACGGATAAATTAGTGGAGTTTTTCAAACGTTTAGGCAAAGCCAAGCAAGACAAGACAGAAGTTGATGCGGAATCCATTCGCAAACTTGAAGATATTACCACAGATCTTATTCAAAATTTAGAGCGCTATGGTGCAAGAAGATTGAGTCTTTATGAACATGAAGGCAATATTTATTCGCAGCAAAGTGAGTTTATCCACCAATTGGTGGGAGGTCGTCGTGAACGTATCCCTCTCACATGGGGGACGATAGCTTCGACTGTTTACTCAGACCGTCTTATTTTCGGGAAAGAGATCATAGAAATACGCTATGAGGCGGAACAGAGATTTGCGGGCATGTTTGGCTGGAAAGAATATCCAGCAAAAACTAGGGTAGGCATGGCGGATGGTTTGCTCACCCTTCCCTTTGAGTTTATTTTCACCCAATCTTTTATTTTCAAGAGCAAAAATGCTGCCAAGCAAATTATGGGGCGCAAACAAAACCAAATGGTCAATGCGGGAGATCGAGCAGGTTCACAAATTATGGAACTGGATGATGCGCTTGATGATCTTGAATCCAATCGTTTTGTTTTAGGGGAACATCATTTATCCTTGGCAGTTTTTGCTGATACGCCGCAAGAGTTAGCGGATAATCTTGCCAAAGCGCGTTCTCGTCTTACAGATGGTGGTGCCGTTATTGCGCGGGAAGATTTAGGGTTAGCGGCGGCTTGGTGGGCACAATTGCCTGGCAATTATGCTTATCGCACGCGTTCTGGTGCGATAACAAGTCGCAATTATGCAGCGCTTTCTCCCTTTCATTCCTTTCCGGTTGGGAAAATAGATGGCAATGTATGGGGACCAGCGGTCGCACTAATGAAGACCTCTGCTGGTTCACCGTTTTATTTTAACTTTCACTTTGGAGATTTAGGCAATACGTTTGTTTGTGGTCCCTCTGGTTCTGGGAAAACGGTTATTGTTAATTTTCTTTTAGCACAACTTCAAAAGCATGATCCCAATATGGTCTTTTTTGATAAAGATCGCGGAGCAGAACTTTTTGTGAGGGCTGGTGGTGGCACTTATATGCCTTTGAAGAATGGTAAACCAACGGGCATAGCGCCGCTTAAGGGTTTAGATTATAACAATCCAGCAGATAGAGTTTTTTTACGCCAATGGATTATAAAGCTTGTTTCGTCTGAAGATCAAAAGATCAGTGAATCAGAAAGACAAGATATTTCTGCTGCTGTTGACCAACTTGCCTTATTACCCAAAGAACAACGGACGATATCGGCCTTACAAATGTTTTTTGACACCACGCATAGAGAGGGGATAGCGGGTCGTTTAGAGAGATGGTGTAAAGGCAATGCCTTAGGGTGGGTTTTTGACAATCCTGATGATGACATTGGCATTGATGCAAAATTTATTGGTTATGACATGACGGATTTTTTAGATAATAATGAAATTCGTCCCCCATTAATGATGTATCTTTTTCATAGAATTTTGTCTCTGATTGATGGGCGTCGTATTATCATTGTCATTGATGAGTTTTGGAAAGCGCTAGAGGATGATTCCTTTAAAGCCTTTGCGCAAGACAGGCTGAAAACTATCCGTAAACAAAATGGTTTGATGTTGTTTGCAACGCAATCTCCCAAAGATGCGATCAATTCGACCATTGCCCACACCATTATAGAGCAATGCCCCACACAGATTTATTTTCCCAATCAAAAGGGCAATCATGGGGATTATGTAGAAGGGTTTAAATTATCAGACAGAGAATTTAACCTGATACAATCAGAATTAAGCCGTGAGTCACGGCGTTTTCTCATCAAACAAGGACAAAGTTCAGTTGTAGCAGAACTGAATTTACGGGGCTTTGATGATGAAATAGCCATTTTAAGTGGCACCACCAAAAACATTGAACTTTTAGAGACCATTATGGATGAAGTTGGACAATCTCCAGAAAAATGGCTTCCTCTTTTCCAAGAAAGGTCAAAACAATGAAAAAACTTTTATTGGCAACAGCCGTCTATGCAGCTTCATTTGGCTTTCAAACAAATGCCTTTGCCATCGTGGTATTTGATCCCACAGCTGCTGCTAACATGGGAGAACAAATTCGGAACAGCGTGCAACAACTTAACAAATTGCAAGAACAAGTTCAACAAGGCAAACAACAGCTTGAGCAATTAAAGAGCCAACTCGATCAAGCGAAACAATTATATAACTCCTTAAATGTCAAGCCTGACATTTCGGGATTGAAAGACATGTTTAACAAGCAAGGGAGCAGTGGCGCCCTGCCTTCAGACTTTAACCACTTTCAACAATCGATGGGCAGCGGCGGTGGCGGCGGCGGTGGCGGCAGCAAAAACACGCAAAAATGGCAAGAAGAACTTAAATACAAAGAGCCCGCGGGGGGCGCAGACTCAAAAGAGGCAGTAGATGCTTTTTACACACAAGAAGTGAAAAAAGCCGAACAGCGCGTAGTAGGAGAAGCGGCAAAAGGCCAAGACGTCTACGAAGAAGCCAGTGAAACACAAAAAAAAATTACCAAGCTTCTTGACGAACTTGGAAGTACTGAAGATGCGGGTAAAATTCAAGGCATTCAAGCACAATTAGCAGCGGTACAAGCAGACCTCCAAACAAAAATACTCCAAATGCAAGCCGCCATGATGATTCAACAAGCAGAAGAAAAAGCGGCAGAAAGACGTGAAATGGAAGAATTTAAAGCACGAACCAAAGCTTTAGCCCAAAAAATGCGTGGTCAATAAACGAAAAAAAAGAGGGGCTTGAACATGAACAAGATCATCATAACAACATTGCTACTTTGCACAGGGCTGATCACGGCTGGTTGTGAAAAAACCTACAGCGTAGAAGAACTTAAAAAAAATAAAAAACTGATGGAAGAAGTATTAGTGAAATGTTTGACGTCAGGGGATTTGAATTCGAAAAATTGTAAAAATGCAGAGCAAGCTGAATTTGAAACCCGTAAAAATTGGAGAGGCTTTGGCTCAACAAATGACGATAAACAAGAATCTGAAAAGAAACAGGACAGTCATTAATCATGAACAAGATCATCATAACAACATTGCTGCTTTGCACAGGGCTCATCACGGCTGGTTGTGAAAAAACCTATAGCGTCGCAGAATTTAAAAAAGATAAAAAATTGATGGAAGAGTGGAATGCTAAATGTGGATTCGCAGGAACTGCAAAAAATTGTGAAAACTTAAGATTAGCACAACTTGAACTTCAGAAGGAATATGAAGCAAAAGCTGAAGAAAGAATTAGGGAACACAACGAAAACATGCGTAAAGCGATGGAAGAATATCGAGCTGAAATGGAAGCTGAACATCAAGCAAGGCAAGCTGAAATGGAAAAAAGAAAAGCTGAAGAAAAAGCAAAAGAACAAGCCGAACAAGAAGCAGAAGAGCGCGCTAAAGCAAAACAACAACAGGACAGTCATTAATCATGAAGAAAGTTCTCATAACAACATTGCTACTTTGCACAGGGCTCATCACTGCTGGATGTGAAAAAACTCACAGTGTAGCAGAATTTAAAAAAGATAAAAAATTACGCCTAGAGTGGGATGCGAAATGTGGATTTGCAGGAACTTCAAAAAATTGTGAAAACATGCGGTTAGCATTTTTAGAACTTCAGAAAGAATATGAAGCAAAAGCAGCAGAAAGAAGTCGTAAAATTGACGAAGAAAATCGCAAATCAATGGAAAAATTGAAAGCTGAAATGAGAGCCAGAATTAAAAAAATGAGAGAAGAGAATCAAAAATTCCTTGCTGAACAAAGAGCAAAAGAGCGTGCTGAGGAAGAACGAAGAGCGAAAGAGCGCGCGGCAGAAGAACAAAATAACAATTAAATTATAAAAATACACAACGAACAGTGGAGCATCTAAATGGCAATAATAACCAAAGGCATATTTTCTTATATCGACAATATGTTGATGGAGCCCCTCACAGAGACAATGGATAGCACCATTACACATCGCTATTGCGCTTTAGCTGCTCAACTTAAAGAGCTTTGTGCACTTTATAATATATTTATGGCAACATTATGTCTGTTCCCTAGATTTATCATCACCGGTTATAAAAACCGATAACACAAGCATAATTTAAAGATTGTGCTCAAACTTTAAAAACTGAAAGAAAGAAGGGGAAATATCTATGAATAAAGTTCTCATAACAACATTGCTACTTTGCACAGGGCTCATCACTGCTGGATGTGAAAAAACCCACAGTGTAGCAGAATTTAAAAAAGATGAAAAATTACGCTTAGAGTGGGATGCTAGATGTGGATTTGCAGGAACTTCAAAGAATTGTGAAAACATGCGGTTAGCATTTTTAGAACTTGATAAGGAACGTCAGGCACAAGCAGCAGAAAGAGAGCGTCAAGCGGAAGAGAACAATCGCAAAAGAGATGAAAAAGATATGGCTGAAATGAGAGCCAGAATTAAAAAAATGAGAGAAGAGAATCAAAAATTCCTTGCTGAACAAAAAGCAAAAGAGCGCGCGGAAGAAGAACAACAGAATAATAATTAAGACATAATGAAGAGCGGAGCATCTCAATGGCAGTAGAAAGCAAAGGTATATTCACTAAGATAGACAATATGTTGATGGGGCCCCTTACAAAAATAATGGATAGCACCATTACACACCACTATTGCGCTTTAGCTGCTCAACTCAAAAAGCCTTATATATTTTAGGCTTATATTTATGGCAACATTATGTCTGTGCTCTAGATTTATCATCACTGGTTATAAAAAACCAGAACATAGCAGAATTTAAAGATTGTGCTCAAAACTTGTAAAACTGAAAGGAAAAAGGGGAAATATTGATGAATAAAGTTCTCATAACAACATTGCTACTTTGCACAGGGCTTATGGCTGCTGGTTGTGAAAAAACCTATAGCGTCGCAGAATTTAAAAAAAATCCAAAATTATTTGATGAATGGGTCACGAGATGTGGAGGGATAGGAACTTCAAAAAATTGTGAAAACCTAAGAGTAGCAGGCGCTGAACTTGAGAAAGAACGTCAGGCAAAAGTTGAAGAAGAAAATCGCAAAATAGATGAAAAGTTTCAAGCTGAACAAAAAGCTTGGATTGAAAAAATGGAAGCTAATACTCAAAAAAAATTAGAAGAACAAAGAGCAAAGCGACGTGCTGAAGAAGAACAAGAAGCAAAAGAGCGCGCTAAACAACAACAGGACAGTCATTAATCATGAATAAAGTTCTCATAACAACATTGCTACTTGGCACTGGAATTATCGCTGCTGGTTGTGAAAAAACCTATAGCGTCGCAGAATTTAAAAAAGATGAAAAATTACGCCTAGAATGGGATGCGAAATGTGGATTTGCAGGAACTTCAAAAAATTGTGAAAACATGCGGTTAGCATTTTTAGAACTTGAAAAAGAATATGAAGCACAAGCAGAAGAAAGAGAGCGTCAAGCGGAAGAGAACGATCGCAAAAGATATGAAGAATTTATGGCGAAACAAAAAGCTGATCTTGAAAAAATGGAGGCTCATACTAAAAAAAAATTAGAAGAACAAAGAGCAAAACGACGTGCTGAGGAAGAACAAGAAGCAAAAGAGCGCGCGGCAAAACAACAACAAAATAACCATTAAGACACAATGAAGAGCGGAGCATCTCAATGGCAGTAGAAAGCAAAGGCATATTTTCTTATATCGACAATATGTTGATGGATCCCCTTACAAAAACAATGGATAACATCTATTGCGCTTTAGCTGCTCAACTTAAAGAGCTTTATGTACTTTATAATATATTTATGGCAAGATTATGTCTCTGCCCTAGATTTATCATCACTGGTTATAAAAACCGATAACACAAGCAGAATTTAAAGATTGTGCTCAAAACTTGTAAAACTGAAAGGAAAAAGGGGAAATATCGATGAATAAACTTCTCATAACAACATTGCTGCTTTGCACTGGAATTATCGCTGCTGGATGTGAAAAAACCTATAGCGTTGCAGAATTTAAAAAAGATAAAAATTTACGCTTCGAGTGGGATGCGAAATGTGGATTTGCAGGAACTTCAAAAAATTGTGAAAACATGCGGTTAGCATTTTTAGAACTTCAGAAAGAATATGAAGCAAAAGAAGCAGAAAGAAGTCGTAAAATTGCAGAAGAAAATCGCAAAAGATATGAAGAATTTGAAGCTGAACAAAAAGCCAGACTTGAAAAAATGAGAGCTAATACTAAGAAAATACTAGCTGAACAAGAAGCAAAACGACGTGCTGAGGAAGAACAAGAAGCAAAAGAGCGCGCTGAAAAAAAACAAAATAACCATTAAAACACGATGAAGAGCGGAGCATCTCAATGGCAGTAGAAAGCAAAGGCATATTCACTAAGATAGACAATATGTTGATGGATCCCATTACAGATACAATGAATAACGCCATTTCCAATCTTTCATCAAGCTTAGGTGCTCCGCTTAAGCTGTCTTGTACAATCTACATTATATTTATGGGCTACAATATCATCTATGGGCGTTCTTCCATGCCACTGTGGGAGTTTATAGCGACAACTTTCAAACTGGGCATCATTGTTGCACTTGCTACAAACGCTGCTCTTTATAATGAGTGGGTCAGTGGTATATTTTTCCATGATCTGCCGAATGCCATTGCAAATGTCACACAAGGAGCACATGTGGATCGAAATGTATGGGATAATATGATGAACCAAGCTGGAGCACAGGTTTTGGACGCAGCAAACCAGTACACAGGTCTGACTCAAATGGGGATGTTTATTGCGACATGGATTGCTGGTTTTATCTGCCTAGTAGTTGCTGCCTTTTTTTGTCTAGTCGGTTTTGTTGTTTCATTATTTGCTAAACTGGGGTCATTTCTTGTCCTATCAATAGGACCACTCTTCATAAGCCTCTATATGTTTTCCTCAACCAGAAAATTCACAGAAGCATGGTTAGGGCAAGTTGCAAACTTCATCATTTTATATGTGTTAGTCGTGCTGCTTGGTGGTTTATATGTTAACATTTCAATGAAAGTTTTTTCAGGAGATATTAAAAATATCTTCACTACTTTAATTCAGTTCTTGGTTGTTGGTATTGGTGGTATTTACCTTTTCCTCAGACTCCCTGATATCGCATCAGCTTTAGCCTCTGGGGGGGCTTCTCTTACAGGCTCAGGACCAGTCGCTAAAGCAACAGCTCAACTAAGTGGACGAGCTGCTAATGCAGCAACAAGGGGCATTAAAAAATTAGCATCACTATTAAAAAAGGTCTAAGTTCAAATGCGGGAATTTAAAAAAATTGGGGTCATCTTACCATTTCTCTTTCTCAGTGGCTGTGTGTCTTCACCAAACACACTGAAGTCACTCCCAAAATGTGATGGATATTCTAAACGTCCACTCAACAGATCAATGTGGAATTGGGAAGGAAAAAAAACCACGCCCACACCCATTATCATCAGTAACAACACCCCTTCATCCCTAAAAGAAGGC
This sequence comes from Bartonella sp. AD13SXNS, assembly GCF_042196465.1. Classification (NCBI taxonomy): domain Bacteria; kingdom Pseudomonadati; phylum Pseudomonadota; class Alphaproteobacteria; order Hyphomicrobiales; family Bartonellaceae; genus Bartonella; species Bartonella sp. AD13SXNS. Next base: position 483,292 of record NZ_JBHIQI010000001.1, on the reverse strand, counting down.
AAGCTGGAAACGCTTCTGGCACAAAAATTAACGGATGAAGAAATCAAATCTTACAAAAATTGCGGGCAAAAAGCATGAAAGAAAAAGACATAGAACAATACATTGCTGAAGCGCGCTCGTTCGATCAAGATCGCATGCTCGCCTCACGCCGCACCACCCGCGTCTCGCTTGCCATTGCCGGCATCGCAGTTGCTGTTGCAATACTGTCTTCTCTCGCGGTCATCACCCTCACACCCCTTAAAACCGTGGAACCTTTTGTCATTCGCGTCGACAATTCAACCGGCATTGTTGAAGTTGTGGAATCCTTAAAAGAAGGTCCCACCAATGTCGACGAAGCAATCACACGCTACTTTGCGGCAAAATATGTCCGCTCCCGTGAAGGCTTCACCACAGAAGAAACACAACACAACTTCCAAACCGTCTCCCTCCTCTCTTCTTCAGAAGAACAGGAAAGATTTGCCAGCTGGTATGGAGCAAGAAATCCCCAAAGCCCTCAAATTCTCTATAAACATGCCGCCGTTACAATAACAATAAAATCAATCTCCTTTATCAATGATGATGTCGCACAGGTACGCTATTATAAAACCGTCCGTGATAACGAGAACAACAAAGAATTTATCACACACTGGGTCTCAACACTTACCTTTGAATATATCAATGCCCCTATCTCTGTCCAAAACCGTTTAATAAATCCTCTAGGGTTTATTGTTAATGAATATAGAACCGATCCGGAAGTGGTCAACTGATCATGAAAAAAAAATTTCTTTTTCTCATTCTTAACATCGCTATTACCCTTTCTCCTATACCGATAAGCCATGCCAGCGTTTTTCCCACCCGCGCGCCCAACGATAGCCGTATTCGCTTTATTAATTATGATGCTTATAATGTCACTAAAATTATTGGCTCCATACGCTCATCCGTACAAATAGAATTTTCTGCCAATGAAGAAATTGCTCATGTAGCCATTGGCAACAGCGTTGCATGGGAAGTTGCACCAGCGGGTAATATTCTTTTTCTAAAGGCAAGAGAAGTCCAACCCATTACCAATCTTCAAGTCGTCACCACAAAGCTTGATGGCTCAAAGCGCTCTTATCAATTTGAACTCATCATTAAAGATGGAGAAATTTCCTCTGGACAAGAAACATATTTCCTTGTGAAATTCCGCTATCCACAAGAGGAAGCAGAACAAAGAAGACTTGCAGCACTTATGCGACAAGAAAAAAAACAATCCCAACAGATTGATGGTATCTTCAACGCTTCTGAAACCTATGGACCACGCAATTGGGCTTACACCGCTCAAGGCTCTATCACTCTTGAACCCTCCTCTGTTTATGACAATGGCAAAACAACAACATTTACATTTCCCGACAACCAAGAAATCCCTGCCATTTATATTGTCAGCAATGACGGTACAGAATCACTGGTTCCCAAAACCACAAGAGGCAACAGGGTAACTGACCATGCCATTAGCGCACGCT
>NZ_JBHIQI010000001.1:468653-481714 GCF_042196465.1 Bartonella sp. AD13SXNS | reverse complement strand
CAGATCTTTAAATAAGCGGGAATTGAAGGGGACAACATATGAGTGATAAATCAATCATCGAAGATCGAGGATCTATTAGGGATAGCGGAACAACAACATTGTCTTTTCCCGACAACCAAGAAATCCCTGCCATTTATATTGTAAACAATGACGGTACAGAATCACTGGTTCCCAAAACCACAAGAGGCAACAGGGTAACTGACCATGCCATTAGCGCACGCTTCACCCTAAGACAGGGAAAAAATGTCCTATGCGTCTTTAATGAAGCCTATCAACCAAAAGGCGTTAATCCAGAAACCGGAACCACCTCACCATCTGTTGAACGTAAAATTGCATCAGATCTTTAAATAAGCGGGAATTGAAGGGGACAACATATGAGTGATAAATCAATCATCGAAGATCGAGGATCTATTGGAGATGGCAAAAACAATAGCGCCAAAACCGCCGGCAAAAAAATAGTTGTCGCAATAGCTTGTATAGGAATCTGCGGCTATGTCCTCTGGAACATCTTATCCACCCCCACAGAACAAAAAGACACCGCAAAAGCTCATAAAAAACAAGAACAAAGCTTTCACAATTCCCTCGCCCCTTTAGAGCTCGCCCCCTCTGACCCGCGTGCAAACATAGCGCCAATAACCCTACCACCCCCACAACCACTCGCACAAGAACCCAAAAAAGATGATCCCTTACTTGATGCCGCAAGACGTGCTCCTGTTTTAGCTTTTGCGAAAGGCTCTAGGTCTCAATTAAAAGACATTGTCAACACGACTCTCAATCCCTTTGAAAAATTCAATACCCTTGAAAATCTCGCCAATATGAAAAATTCTTCTGCCCTTCAAGACACACAAAATTTTGCGACCCTATTAAAGCCTACCAAAACAGAAGAAACAAAAGCAAAAGCAAAACTCATCGGCAATAGAAACTTTATCATCGCCATGGGAACCTCTATTCCCTGTATCTTAGAAACGGCATTAAACAGTGAGCAACCAGGCTTTGCAAGCTGCATTATTAACCGTGATATCCTCTCCGACAATGGTCGCGTTGTTTTACTTGATAAAGGAACTCAAGTGATTGGCGAATACCGCGGAGGGATAAAACAAGGTCAATCCCGCCTCTTTGTTCTCTGGACAAGAGCAAAAACTCCAACCGGTGTCATCATCGACCTTGCCTCACCCGCAACAGACAGTTTAGGAAGAGCTGGTTTTGATGGCAACATCAACACCCATTGGTGGGAACGCTTTGGCTCTTCCCTTTTGTTGACCGTTATTGATGGTGCCACAACAGTTTTAACAAATAAAATAGTAGGCAATTCCAATAAAGGAGGTTCAAACAACTCTGGAGGCGGCGGTTTTGAAGGCGCAAACAACACTGGAAAAGAGGCCGCCAGTATTGCCCTTGAAAATCAAATCAATATCCCTCCTACCTTAGAAAAATTTCAAGGCGAACTGGTCAACATTTTCGTAGCAAAAGATCTCGATTTTTCCTCTGTTTATAAATTAACAATCACAGGAAAAAAGAGAAACGCTTTCTCGCGTTCTACACCAGGCTATTCCTTTTTTTAATTCTCACGTTCAGAGTATATTATGCCAACAGCAAAAAACATAGAACGAGCCTCTATCGTTTTAACAAAATTAAAAATCTTAGATGACTTCCTCAATGATGAGAATTTATTTGAGATTGTTGTCAATCGCCCAGGCGAAGTGATTGTTGAAGGTCCAAATGGTTGGCAAACCCACATCTTAAAAGAGCTAACCTACAGCGAACTAGAAGGGATAGCAAAAGTTGTTGCTGCCTACACAACACAAAAGATCAGTGTAGAAAACCCCGTTCTCTCCGCAACACTTCCCAATAACGAACGCATACAAATTGTCATGCCCCCTGCCGTTGCCCCCAACACCATGAGCATGACCATTCGCAAACCTTCATCACGTACTTTTTCTCTTGAAAGTCTACACGAAAACCAGCTATTTTCTGTCACCAGAAACGTTAGTTTTACCCCCCTTGAACAAATGACAAAACGAGCAAGTGAACTCTCTGATACAGAAAAAGAATTAACAGATTTGTTTATCGCCAAAGACTTTTGTCAATTTTTAGAAAGAGCCGTTGTTACACAACAAAATATCTTAATCTCTGGAAAAACTGGTTCTGGTAAAACAACCCTCTCCAAAGCTTTGATTGCAAAAATCCCTGAATATGAACGCATTCTCACCATAGAAGACACGCCCGAACTTGTCGTTCCACACACAAACAAAGTGCAGCTCTTTTATTCAAAAGATAATCAAGGCTTAGCAAAAGCTGGAGCAAAAGAACTGCTTGAATCTGGATTGCGTATGCGCCCCGACAGAATTCTTTTGCAAGAGCTACGTGATGGTACAGCCTTTTACTATATCCGTAATGTCAATTCTGGTCACCCAGGTTCTATCACTACTGTCCATGCCTCAACAGCACTCGCAGCCTTTGAACAAATGACCCTTTTAGTCAAAGAAAGTGACGGTGGTGGAAATTTAGCACGAGAAGATATTCGCGGCTTATTAATCTCGATGATAGATGTCATCATCCAATGTAAACGTTTGGAAGGAAAATTTCGTGTAACAGAAATCTATTACGACCCTTTCAAGCGCCGTGATGCTTTTTAAAAAAACGCCACCCTCACACCCTTTTTTATAAGCAAAAACTATACCAACAGAGCTTTCTTAAAAACACGATTAATCGCTTCAAGTTCATTTTCAATAATCGAAAATAAAAAGCAAAAAGAAGTAAAAATATCATCTCCATTCCCAATCACGAATGCGCCTTACAGAAAAACCAAAACATGCCGAAAATGATATCTATAATCCAATATTTTTTCTGATTTTTTTGACATCAATGTTTGCAAGGATATGGCTACCAAATTTATGACCTCCGCTTCACCTTTAGCATAAGAACAAGATATTGATTTATATAGATAATTTAGCGTTATTCAACTTGAATTAGAACCCTGAATATCGTACAATTCTCTCATTTCAAACCTGCTTATCTTGAAGCAATCAAAATCACTTGCTTGCACACTACAAGCGGATAGTCCATGTGAAAAAACCGTACAAGAAAGAATTAAAAATGGCTCTTATGAACCCTCTCTAGTACCAAGGGCTATCGCAACACTCACAAGCTGGCAAAGTGTGTGATGGTGCACCGGCTTGCTTCTTCACAAACGTGCAATACATTGATTTATAATGATAGTTCACTGTTTTGTATGTTGAATGAGAGTCTTGAATATCGTAAAATTCTCTCATTACAAATCTGTGTATCTTGAAGCAATCAAAATCATTTGCTTGCACACTACAAGCGGATAGTCCATGTGAAAAAACCGTACAAGAAAGAATGAAAAATGGCTCTTATGAACCCTCTCTAGTGCCAAAGGCTATCGCAACACTCATGAGCTGGTAAAGTGTGTAATGGTGCACCGGCTTGCTTCTTCACAAACGTAAAGATGGAGGTGTTTAATGGCTTTATCGTTATACCATTCATGGTCGGCGCCATGAAATGGGCCTGGGTGCCTTAAGAAATGTTTCTTTAAAACGAGCCCGTGAAACTGCAACACAATGGTGTGCTGTTTTACGTGAAGATCGTAACCCCATTAAGAAAGAGCTTCACAAGCTCCTTGTAATATACGCGATCCTACTTTATTTGCCTTATCCATTATTTTTTCCTTTCGATATTCGTTTAAGAGTGCAGTTAAAATTCACTTAAGTTCATTTCTTTCTAGCTTACTAGCTTAATTAAATTTCCTTGAGATAATTTACTGTAAATATCTAAGAGAAACACCGGAATATTTTGACCACCCAAAAAGGGTATAACCCTATATTCCCCACTTTTACCCTTATGCTTTGTTGGGAATCTAACTTTCCTTGCTCTCACCTCATTCCTTGCATAAAAACACCAGCATCTGGATTAGCAGCAATTTAAAAAAACAATATTAAATAATGCTTCAGGTGATATGCCTTCCTCTTTCACACAAGTTAATTGACTTTCCCCCCACACCTCAAAGGAGTGAGATTCCTACCCACCACGAGCCTGTCAACAGTCCAGCATCTCTCGGCGGCTTCCTGCTGCTGACCACTCACGCGATTCACTTCATAGGTGCGACAGACAAACCCTACCCTGAAATACTGATCACGATATCTAAAAACATTCAATATATAAAGCTTTTCATGCCTTATACCACTGCTCTAAACAACGGTGTTTTACGGCATAATCGGATAAGCTGTCGTTTCGATCATTGTTTGCATAATTGTTCAATATACGGAATCCCTGTAAATTATCAATAAAAATACGTGATACCCGTAACTATAATGATGTAAATTAAAAGCCAATTTTAAATGAATGATCAGAAGTATCAAATATCCAAATGATGAAATAAATCCTCCACATCTTTTACAAAAAAAAATATCTTATCCTCTTTCACTTTTCTCAAAAATTTCAAGCGTCTCGCATGCTGGCATCATCACACACTTTGCCAGCTCGTGAGTGTTGACAGCCCTTGGCACTAGAGAGGGCTCATAAGAACCATTTTTAGTTCTTTCTTGTACGGTTTTTTCCACATGGACTCCCCCCCCGCTTGTGACGTGCAAGCAAATGATTTTGATTGATTCAACATGGAATAGATTTGAAATGAGAAAATTTTACGATATTAGGGAGCTAATTCAACTTGAGAACGCTAAATTATCATTATAAATCAATATATTGTTTCATTAGGAACATACATATCAAACGACAAATCCCTTTTCATTGACAACTTTAGTCAAAGCAATCCGTACAAAATAAGACACCGTAAGCCCTAGAGCGGCTAATATTTCATGGGCTTTTTTTTAATTCTTATCTATACATGCTCGCACAATATCTCTTGAATCCACCGCTATATTTATAAGTAACCCTCCTTTAGTTACTCTTTAATGAGAACCCAAATGAGCTACAATAAAAAGTTTCTAATGCATTAGGTTTCTTGACCGTATCACATCTTTTGACTTTGTACGCACAGATGCGTTGTTGATCTCTTGTATATGTCTTTGTTGCAAAAATTGAACAGCTGTTTGAAGCTCGTTCACTAGCTTTTTATCCTGAAGTTGTTCTTTAGGGAGAACTTTTGATGAATCAAACCCATAGTTATGAAGTGCATCCCAAGACAACATTAAAGACAAAATCACGAAACGACATCGCTTTATCAGTATAAATCGCCAAACCCTTTTTATCTAATCTCTGATCCTCCCTTATATGCAATGTATAAAGGATAGATTTTCGCCATTACACGAATCCCAAAACTCCTTCATCAACGACTGTTTTTCTTGGATAACCGTTTTAACTAACTGCTCTCACCAGCTTTTTCTTCTATACAACTCAAGAATTTTCATCCCTCTCTCAAGATCTCCCCTCCTCTAGCACACACAAGCCTCCAAGCTTTAGTCTTTATTCTTTTTCTTCCCCTCAACCATCATAAAAAGCCTCCCCTTTATTTCAAAGGTCACCCGCTTGAAGTCTACTCAACGTTAGAAATATCCCCTTATATTCCAACAAATAATTCCCGTAGCAAACTTCCCTTCTATCTCTCAAAAGATTACCTGATTACTTACCTCACAGCATTCAAGATTCCTCAAAGCACAGCACCCACGTGTGCATCATGTTGCGTAATAACATCCATTAACTCTGTTACGACCGCATCCAATACTTCTCGTGCATCGCCTTCAGCCATAAGGCGGATAACCGGTTCAGTTCCAGAAGCACGGATAACGAGGCGTGCTTCTTTTCCCAACTTTTTCTCTGCTTGATCAATAGCCGTTTTAACAGGATTTTTTTTCAGGACATTTTTATTTTTAACCGTTACATTTTTTAAAATTTGAGGTACAGGTTCAAACCGTTTACACAATTGGCTCATAGGACTTTGGCTTTCTTTCATACAGGCTAAAACCTGCAAGGCAGCCACCAAGCCATCACCTGTTGTCCCAAAATCACTGAGCACAATATGCCCAGAGGACTCACCACCAACATTATATCCCTTTTGGCGCATGGCATCGACAACATAACGATCTCCAACTTTTGTCCTTACAAGGTGCAACCCTTTGCCGTTCAAGAAACGCTCCAGTCCAAGATTTGACATAATTGTTGTGACAACACCATTGCACCGTAATCGTCCCATTTTATGCCAATTTTCAGCAATTACAGCAATTAACTGATCTCCATCAACCGTTTGTGCCTTTTCATCAACAATGAGAACACGATCTCCATCTCCATCAAGAGCAATACCCACATCAGCACGTACTTCATGCACTTTTCGTTTTAAAGAACTTAAATCGGTTGACCCACATTTTTGATTAATATTGGTACCATTTGGCTCATCATGAATAGCAAAAACCTCAGCCCCCAATTCCCATAAAGCACGGGGAGCCGCTTTATAAGCAGCCCCATTGGCACAATCCACAACAATACGCACAGCATCCAAGCGAACATCACGCGGCAGAGTTCGTTTGGCATATTCAATATAACGATAAATATCCCCTTCAACCCGTTTTGCATAACCAATTTCGGCAGAACTTGCTAAAGATTTTGAAAGATCTGTATCGATTAATTGTTCAATTTTCACTTCCATATCATCTGAAAGCTTAAAACCATCAGGACCAAAAAGTTTAATTCCATTATCATAGAAGGGGTTATGAGAAGCAGAAATCATCACCCCAAGATCCGCGCGCAAAGAGCGGCAAAGCATTGCAACAGCAGGTGTTGGCACTGGACCCAATAAAAAAGCTTCCATCCCAGCAGCAGTCAATCCTGAAACCAAAGCGTTTTCCAACATATAGCCAGATAATCGTGTATCCTTTCCAATCACCACACGACGTGATTGATGTTGTGAGCGGAATAAAACCCCTACCGCCATCCCTACCTTCATGGCAAAATCGGGTGTCATTGGAAATGAATTGGCTTTCCCCCGAATTCCATCTGTACCAAAATATTTTTGTACCATACCTCTTTCCTTTAATATCTACTTTTTCCCTTGACTTTTTTAAACCCCTAACAGCTCCCCTTGGTACAATAGCCCCTTCTCCATATAAATGAGATCATTTATTCATTTTAGACCATCAAAGCCTCTCACTCTATTCACCATCTAGAATACATCTTGTAAAATCACCCTCAACCAATGATGTTGCTACACCTCACACGTAAAGCTAATACAAACTCCTAAAAATGCTTTACACATACAATCCTCCTTGAATAGAATCAAAGTATAACCTTACCCCCCTTGACCCAAACTCGGGCCAAAGAAACCTATCACCTAACCTCACACCCTTGGTCCAAACCCGGGCCAAGGAAACCTATCACCTAACCTCACACCCTTGGTCCAAACCCGGGCCAAGGAAACCTATCACCTAACCTCATACCCTTGACCCAAACCCGGGCAAGGAAACCTACCACCTAACCTCACACCCTTGACCCAAACCCAGCAAAGAAACCTATCATCGCGCCTTGCTCCCTGCTAAAGCTGTTATAATACAACGTCTTTGCTTAATTTTTTACTTCCATATTTTTGCAAATATTATACTGAAGGCGCAAGCAAAGCCTGCGCCTTTCTCAAAGAGTTTTTCTGAGAAATTTTCCCCAAACATCTTCACTCAAGCGTTATTAAAAAGCTCTTATTTTCCTTTATCATGTCCCGCCGTATTTGACTTTTTTTCAGCACTGCTTTTACTTTTAGAGCGATTGACTGATTTTGTGATACCTTTTGTACTTTGCGCTTTTTTCTCACGCCTATCAGATTGCACTTTTTTAGATTCATCCCCCTTAGGCTCAACATCACTGGATTTTGCTGTTTTCTCCCCTACAGCTCCCTTTGCCTTGCCTTCCTCAAGTTTATTAGTCTTTACTTTATGAGTTACTGTTTTAGGCGCTGTTTCAGCGTTTTTTTCATCTACCACTGTTATCTCTGCTCTGACCGTTCCAGTTTTTGGAACAGAAGATCCCCGTGGCGCAGCACCCTCATCTTTCTGTGTGCGTGAAGGAGGCTTTCCTGCAATAACTTCGTTAATTTCAGCTCCCGTTAAAGTCTCATATTCCAACAAACCTTGTGCCAAAGCAAACCATTCTTTTCTTTTTGTTTTCAAAATGTTTGTCGCATTTTTATAGGCATCATCAATAAGCTTACGCACTTCCATATCAATCATGCGCGCTGTTTCTTCAGAGACATTTTGTGTTCGCGCAACAGAATGACCCAAAAAGACTTCATCTTGGTTATCCCCATAAGCAACATTCCCAAGCAGATCAGAAAATCCCCATCGTGTGATCATTGCACGTGCTAATTTGGTTGCTTGTTCAATATCAGAAGAAGCACCGGAAGTGATATTTTCCTTTCCAAATTTCAATTCTTCAGCCACACGTCCACCCATCATAATGGCCAAACGAGAAATCATCCACCGATAACTCATAGAATAGCGATCGCCTTCAGGCAATTGCATCACCATTCCCAATGCTCTTCCCCTTGGAACAATTGTTGCTTTGTGGACAGGATCAGCAACTGGCACATTAAGAGCCACAATAGCATGTCCTGCTTCGTGATAGGCAGTGAGTTCTTTTTCTTCTTGTGTCATAGCGGTTGAACGACGTTCAGCCCCCATCATCACCTTATCTTTCGCATCTTCGAATTCTTGCATTGTCACGACTCTTTTATTACGGCTTGCAGCCATAAGAGCAGCTTCATTGACCAGATTCATCAGATCCGCACCGGAAAATCCTGGTGTTCCTCTTGCCAAAATCTTCAGATCAACGTTGGGCGCTAAAGGCACATTGCGCACATGCACTTTCAAGATTTGTTCACGCCCAGAAACATCAGGGTTTGGGACAACAACTTGCCGATCAAAACGCCCTGGTCTCAATAAAGCGGGATCAAGGACATCGGGACGGTTTGTTGCAGCAATAAGAATAATACTTTCATTGGGCTCAAACCCATCCATTTCGACAAGCAACTGATTTAAGGTTTGCTCACGTTCATCATTTCCCCCGCCAAGTCCTGCCCCCCGATGGCGTCCAACAGCATCAATTTCATCGATAAAGATAATACAAGGGGCATTTTTTTTAGCCTGTTCGAACATATCACGCACACGGCTCGCCCCAACACCTACAAACATTTCAACAAAATCAGACCCTGAAATGGTGAAGAATGGCACATTGGCTTCACCAGCCACAGAGCGTGCGAGCAAAGTTTTACCGGTTCCTGGAGGACCAACAAGCAAAACACCGCGTGGAATACGCCCTCCTAAACGTTGAAATTTTTGTGGTTCGCGTAAAAATTCAACAATTTCTTGAAGATCTTGCTTTGCTTCTTCAACGCCGGCAACATCTTTAAAAGTAACACGACCTTGTGCTTCATTAAGCAATCTTGCTTTTGACTTCCCAAACCCCATTGCACCGCGTGATCCATTTTGCATTTGCCGCATAAAAAAGACCCACGCCCCCACGATAATAATAACAGGCAATAAGGAAAAAAGGAGATTGAGGAAAATACTATTTCCAGAGCTTTCAGGAATAGCTTTAACGTTCACGTTTTTGCTTTCCAATTTTTGTATCAAACCTGGATCTCGTGGAGCGTAGGTCGAAATAGCTCTATGTTCAATAGTTTGTCCTGTTAATTTTTGACCTTGAATGGTTACAGATTTCAACTCATTATTCTCAACTTTTTGCAAAAATTCAGAATAGGAGACCTCTCCACCACCAGAACGCTGACTATCTCCATTAAAGAAAGAAAACGACACAATCAAAATTAAGGCAATAACTCCCCAAATGAGGAGAGAGCGGTAATTGGAATTCATATTCAGCCCACTTAATCAAATCTAGATTTCAAACATTTCCCCTTAACATATAACCTTGTCAGCCCCTTGCCAAGGGATGAGAAGCTGTTTATTCTCTTTTAGAGTAATTTTTCTTTATCTTTTCACTTCAATATTAAAAAAAGGTTCCACAACATTCACCAGTGCAGCGTCCTCGCGCGAAGAAAGCCAATCGAAAGGTGCCATAATCCGCTTGATGATAACATTTTTATGAACAACCGCTTGAGAAATCAACTCTGGAATATCACACCCTTTGTCATTTGAGATCATCAGCAACGATTGTAAAGAGGGAAAATGAAGCTTTTTAAGATCAAAATGGCTGTTTTTTAATAAAAATTTCAGCTGTTCTAAATTTGCTGCTCCAACCTTTATAGCCTCAGATCCATGATTTGTAATCTGATAGCGCCCATCCCATGTAGAAGTTTTGTCTGGCTCAACGATAGCCTCTTTCATATTTCGCCCTTCTCGCCACAAAGCAATTCCATTTTTGTTATATTCAATAACAGAGCCAGCATAAGTAAAACGCCGCTTTTCTGAAGAATGAAGACAGAGTTTTTGAACAAGCATGCTTAATTTCTGATTGGGGAGCAAATAAAATCCTCCTCCCATCAGCACGGCAAAAAGCCCCACAACGAAAGGGAAATAGGGATGTTTCTGTAAAAATAACGCAGGCTTTACGATGAAACAACGCCCATATTGAACAGTAATATCCAGAGCTAAAATAAAATCGGCAATATTTTGCGCGTGTTGACGACGTTGCAATGCGGCTTCATTTATTTTTTTAGCAATATCAACAAGCTTTTCGGAACGCAGGGAATGACGCACGCGCACGCGTTCAAAATTATGATCTTCATTGGTTGGATCATCAATCCACGTTTTTCCTTTTAAGCGTAAATAAGCCTGTAATGTTTGGCGTTTTACACCAAGGAGTGGCCGAATCAAACGCACTTTTCTATGCAACAATGCCTCACGCGGAATACAGGATAAACCACGCTCATAGAGGGGACGATAGCTTTTTTCGGTAATATTTTTACTCGTTTCTCTTGCAAGAGCCTCATCATGCGTGCCTTTAGCTTGACCGTGCAAAGCATCAGCAAAACCACCCGTAGAAACCTCATCACGTGCATCATACGCTTCACTGTACAAAGCCTCTCTACTCTTTTGGAGACGTTGATACCGCATTTGATAGGTTTCAATCTGATCATTGAGTGTGTGCCCTGTCATAATAAGGGACGCACCTTGTTTTTGTGCTTCTTTAACCAAGAGATCATAGCGTGCAACACGAGCACTGGAAGCAATATGCGTTTTTGGTTTTTCACCTTCCCACCGTACCGTGATATGTTTAATGTGATGGGCACGGCAAATTTCCGCAACAATTTCTGCTTCATGCGCTGATTCTCTACGCAATTGGTGATCAACAGTCACAGCAATCATTTCCGGAGGAGTAAAGAGAGTTTCCAAATACTCTTTAACCAAAAACATCAAAGCCAAAGAATCACTTCCCCCTGAGACGGCAAGAATCAACTTCTGACACTGAATAAAATCCGATGTTTTAAAGAGATTTCTTGCCAGTCTAACGCACACCAAAAATGACCTCGCTGCTTATTTAAGAGGGTTTACAAAATACAGACTCTAACATTTGATGGCGTTTTGATTTTTTTGCAAAAAGAGTACAATCCTCTTTATTCGCCTCAAGGGCAACCATACTTCTTGCTAATTTTAACAAAATTTCAGAAGTATAAAGCTTCTTTTTATCTGCATACCATGCGGTAAGATAAACTTGTGCGGCTTCATGATAGCGTTTTTGCCCCAACAAAGATTCTGCCAACCAAAACAAAGCATCATCACTCAAGGGATCTTTTTTGTAACGATTTTGAAAAGTGCAAAAGGTTTTTTCAGCTTCAACATAGTTGGCAGAACGAATAAAATCATAACCTTCTTTATACAAAGCTTTGGAAGAAAAAAGAGCCCCATCTGCACTCTGTTGTTCTTCAATATGAACACTTACATCATGAGCTTTTTTTAAATGATCTCCTGTTTCATTCGCATCTTTATGATTTTTTTTCAAATGGTTACTGTTTTCATGATCATGGCGCTTCCCCTTAGCTTCCACAGCAGCAACCTTTGTCTGATCACCTGTACTATGATCCTGCACCATCTCTTTTTTTACAGTCTGAGATTGTTCATCTAAAGCGGCATTTTCAAAGGAACAAGAATAAACAGAAGAGTCTTTTTTATCAAAAAGCCGAGAAAACTGCTTGTTAACATTTTTCAAATTGTTATGCTCAAGCACCGCTCGTATCTTATGCAAAAGCTTATCTAAATCATAATCTTTAAATAAAGCCTGTTGATTTTCTAAAATAATTCCTCGGTATTCCGCAACATCCGACGCTTTCTTTACCGCATCAGATGCAGCTTTACCCACAGCATCAGGGGCATTTTTCATCACATCGGAAGCTTTATCGGCAGCATCCGTAGCTTTCTTTACCGCATCAGATGTAGCTTTACCCATAGCATCAGGAGCGTTTTTCATCACATCAGAAGCTGCTTTATCGGCAGCATCCGACGCTTTCTTTACCGCATCAGATGCAGCTTTACCCACAGCATCAGGGGCGTTTTCCATCACATCAGAAGCTTTATCAGCAGCATCTGTGGCTTTCTTTACCGCGTCAGATGCGGCTTTACCCATAGCATCAGGGGCATTTTTCATCACATCGGAAGCTTTATCAGCAGCATCCGTAGCTTTCTTTACCGCATCAGATGCGGCTTTACCCATAGCATCAGGTGTGTTTTCCATCACATCAGAAGCTTTATCAGCAGCATCCGTAGCTTTCTTTACCGCGTCAGATGCGCCTTTACCCGCAGCATCAGGTATGTTTTCCATCACATCAGAAGCTGCTTTATCAGCAGCATCTGTGGCTTTCTTTACCGCATCAGATGCGGCTTTACCCATAGCATCAGGAGCGTTTTTCATCACATCAGAAGCTTTACCAGCAGCATCTGTGGCTTTCTTTACCGCGTCAGATGCGGCTTTACCCATAGCATCAGAGGCGTTTTCCATCACATCGGAAGCTTTATCAGCAGCATCCGTAGCTTTCTTTACCGCATCAGATGCGGCTTTACCCATAGCATCAGGTGTGTTTTCCATCACATCAGAAGCTTTATCAGCAGCATCCGTAGCTTTCTTTACCGCGTCAGATGCGCCTTTACCCGCAG
>NZ_JBHIQI010000001.1:442830-468553 GCF_042196465.1 Bartonella sp. AD13SXNS | reverse complement strand
GTTTTCCATCACATCAGAAGCTTTATCAGCAGCATCCGTAGCTTTCTTTACCGCGTCAGATGCGCCTTTACCCGCAGCATCAGGTATGTTTTCCATCACATCAGAAGCTGCTTTATCAGCAGCATCTGTGGCTTTCTTTACCGCATCAGATGCGGCTTTACCCATAGCATCAGGTGTGTTTTCCATCACATCAGAAGCTTTATCAGCAGCATCCGTAGCTTTCTTTACCGCGCCAGATGCGCCTTTACTCACAGCATCAGGGGCGTTTTCCATCACATCAGAAGCTTTATCAGCAGCATCCGTAGCTTTCTTTACCGCGTCAGATGCGCCTTTACCCGCAGCATCAGGTATGTTTTCCATCACATCAGAAGCTGCTTTATCAGCAGCATCTGTGGCTTTCTTTACCGCATCAGATGCGGCTTTACCCATAGCATCAGGTGTGTTTTCCATCACATCAGAAGCTTTATCAGCAGCATCCGTAGCTTTCTTTACCGCGCCAGATGCGCCTTTACTCACAGCATCAGGGGCGTTTTCCATCACATCAGAAGCTTTATCAGCAGCATCCGTAGCTTTCTTTACCGCGTCAGATGC
This sequence comes from Bartonella sp. AD13SXNS, assembly GCF_042196465.1. Classification (NCBI taxonomy): domain Bacteria; kingdom Pseudomonadati; phylum Pseudomonadota; class Alphaproteobacteria; order Hyphomicrobiales; family Bartonellaceae; genus Bartonella; species Bartonella sp. AD13SXNS. Next base: position 467,962 of record NZ_JBHIQI010000001.1, on the reverse strand, counting down.
GCCTTTACCCGCAGCATCAGGTATGTTTTCCATCACATCAGAAGCTTTATCAGCAGCATCCGTAGCTTTCTTTACCGCATCAGAAGCGGCTTTATCGGCGGTATCAACTTTATCCGTATCATGTGCAGGATATTCAGAAGCCTTTCGCGCCGCACTTTGAGCAAATGGCGCTGAAAAAACTATGAAAACCGCCATATAAAAGAGTGCTTTCCAATTGATTTTACGATACATTCTTTTCTCCCCTTAAGAGCTCATTGAATAATTGAAACAAATAACTTTTTTAATGACTACTCGCGTTACTCAACGTTGTAACAGCACGTCGATTTTGATTCCAACAGGAAATATCATCACATACCGCTACAGGTCTTTCTTTCCCGTAAGAAATTGTTTGAATTCGTTGCGCAGACACACCTAGAGACACCAAATAGTTCCGCACAGCAACAGCACGGCGTTGTCCAAGTGCCAAGTTATATTCACGTGTTCCCCTCTCATCAGCATGACCTTCAATCATAATAGAATAATAAGGATAATGAAGCAACCATTCTGCTTGGCGCGTTAAAATACGTTCAGCATCAGCATCAAGTGAAGAAGAATCGAGACTAAAAAATACACGATCACCCACACTAACTGTAAATTCTTGTCCTGAACCTGATGGCGCCTGATTCAAACCAGCATCATTCATATAAGCGCCATTCATACCGTTAAGTGCACCGATATTTTTTTTGTCACACCCACCCAAGCACAATGATAAAAAAAAGATAACCGCTAAAGAATGAAAGAGAGTATTTTGGGTAGAGCACATAGCCTATTTCTCCTTGAGTTTCGTAAAAAGGGCAAATTCTTAGAATATTTTTAAAAATAACTGTTAATTCCTAATGAAGACGAAATTTTTTTGTCCTTTGTCACCATTTTTGAATCTCTGCCGATTTTTCTTCACTCTCTCCATTAACTTCATCTAACATTTCCCTAAAAAACGTTGTACTTATACATCATGCTGTTTATGCATCATCTTGGTCTTGACGATTTTTTTGCAACGCGTTCAACTTTGCAAAAACCTTATCGGCATCAAAAGTCTTGTGTAGATTTTCTTCACGCTCATTGTCTTCTAGAGCAGCGTTTTCCGTCACAGATGCGGGAAGCAATGACCTATCTTCTTCCGCAGCAACAGGGCGATTTTTTGCCGCACGTTGGAGTTCAAAATCTAAATCGATTTGCGAACACAAACCAAGTCCTACAGGATCAAGAGGGACCAAATTAGCGCTATTCCAGTGGGTTCTAAGGCGGATTTGTTCAATCGTTGCTTTTGTTGTTCCAATCAACCGTGCAATTTGTGCATCCTTCAACTCGGGATGGTTCGTGACCAACCATAGAATACCATTGGGACGATCTTGACGTCGAGAAAGAGGGATATAGCGCGCTCCTTTACGTTTTTTTTCAGGAATATGCACCCTAGATTGAGAAATTTTCAAGCGTGCGTTTTGATCTGCTTCCACCCGTGCAATTTCACTGCGTGTCAATTGCCCAGAACTAATTGGGTCTAAACCTTTAATACCATAAGCCGCCTCACCATCGGCAATAGCTTTTACTTCCAAGACATGCAATTTACAAAATTCTGCAATCTGATCAAAAGAAAGAGCTGTATTATCAACCAACCAAACAGCTGTTGCTTTGGGCATCAAAAGTTGCGTTGCCATTTTTATAAATCCTCTTCTGCGCCTAGGTTACCCGCCCACTTAAGAGCACTGAAACTTTATTACATAATTACATATCAGGTTTCCCCCACCCACTCTTAAAACAAAGCGTGGCATGGAATAAACCATTTTGCCATGAAACTGCTTTCTGTTATAGCGTGATTTTTGCTCAACGACAAGAGAGCTCTCTTGTAATGATCCTCAACAAGGTATCTTTACCTTTAAGATGAATTTTTTTATAAAGGCTTTATTCGATTATTTCACCTCACGTTGTGGCACATTTACTCTGGTGGGATGCACGTTTTATCGTCTTGAAATTCTAAAGAGTATCCAACTGGAAAGAAAGCCCTCAAACAGGAAAGAAAACTATGGCAGGCCATTCACAATTTAAAAATATTATGCACCGCAAAGGGCGTCAAGATGCAATGCGCTCGAAAATATTTTCTAAGCTTGCACGCGAAATTACTGTAGCAGCAAAACAAGGTGCTCCTGATCCAGCCATGAATCCACGTTTAAGACTTGCTATCCAAAATGCCAAAGCACAGTCGATGCCGAAAGATAATATTGAACGCGCGATTAAAAAAGCTTCAGGCACCGATGTCGAAAATTATGATGAAGTGCGCTATGAAGGCTATGGACCAGGAGGTGTTGCGGTCATTGTTGAAGCCTTAACCGATAACCGCAACCGCACCGCTTCAAACGTGCGAGCAGCCTTCACCAAATCAGGAGGAGCCTTAGGAGAAACAGGTTCTGTAAGCTTCATGTTTAATCGAATTGGTGAAATAATTTACAAGCCAGAAGCAGGAACAGCAGATAACATCATGGATGCAGCAATTGAAGCTGGGGCCGAAGATGTACAATCAGAAGAAACCGGACATCATATTACCTGCGCATTTGAAGATATTGGTGAAGTTTCAAAAACACTTGAGGCAAAACTTGGTGAAGCAGAATCGATTAAAACAATTTGGAAAGCCACCACCCTTGCACCAGTAGATGAAGAAAAAGCTTTATCTGTTTTACGACTGATTTCAACATTAGAAGAAGATGATGATGTGCAAAATGTTTATGCCAATTTTGATGTCAGCGATGAGATTTTGGCAAAACTATCTGTATAATTCCCATCATGCGCATAGGCACTCTCTTCATCTATGAGAGACGCAAAAGTATCTGTCATCCTTCTTCTTTATCCGCAGATATAAAAGCCCCGCGTCGATAGCGGGGTCAACCATTGGTGCAAAGCCCAGGGCATCATCACACACTTTACCAACTCATAGAGGTTGTGCGACAGCCCTTGGCACTTGAGGCGATTCATAAGAACCATTTTTTATTCCTTATCTTATACAGTTTCACTCCACACGGCTCTCCCCGTTTGTAACGTGCACACAAATGGTTTTGGTTGATTCAATATGAAATAGGTTTGGAATGAAAGAATCCTAGGATAGTCGAGACTCTCATTCAATATACAAAACAATAAATTATTATAAATCCAAGCTTTGTAGTAATAAAACCGCGATCAATCGCAGAAAAAAGAAAGCATTGCAAAAAAGCATGCACCCTTGAACGCTCAAACACTTCTGATAATAAAAGCATACAAAACTCTATAGCATCACCTTGTATTACATACCCCAAGAATTATCCATAAATCCCCTTTCTATTTGATCTTGTTATTCTTTAAGATTATCTTTTCCTCCTCGCCCTCAAGTGATGAAGATTTCACCCCGATCCGATCTGTAAACAGTTTTAATTTTCTTGACGTATTCCTATGACGAATCACTTTACGCATCACGCATGAGATTCGTTTGTACCTTAAGTCCTGTCAAACAAGCCGGCCTCTAAATATTCACCCCTCCTAAAAAACACACTGAAAATATATCAAGGAGATTTACATATCTTATATCACCACACCTCAAAGACAGTGTTTCTCGTTTATGAAGGAACAAACCGCCCCCATCATACACTTTGCCAACACCTAATGTTGCTGATAAGTCTTAGCCTCTGAGACAGTTTAAGAGGCATTTTTACTCCTTTGAAGTGTTTTTCTCCACACGGCTCTCCCCGCTTATGACGTACAAGAAACATGGATTTTGAGTAATTCGCCATAAAAACAGATTTGAAATGGGAAAATCTTACGATATTCAGGGCTCTTATTAAAGTTGAAAAATGCTACACTATCATTACAAATCAATATATTATTATGATATAACAGAATAAGTAATTATAAAGCCAGAGCGGGCTGTTTGGCAAAGTATTTTATAAAAAACCGGTATATCTCTCTAATCTATTGCGGATAAATTTTTGACTTTATAGCATTAATTTATGGCATTGTATGCTTCCTAAAAATAGCGTCATTGATCTTATAAAATCTGTTCTTTTTCTGTTACCTATCCCTCAATATTCAAACCGAAAACTACAATATACTTGAGATAAAGAGTAAAAGGATTGAGTACTTTGGAGACTGTTATAAACTTTTATTAAAGAGACATGTCTGAACGCTCCCAAGCCCATTTCACGGCAGCGCCCGTGAATGATATAACGATAAAGTCACTGAACACCTGCATCTTTAAGTTTGTGGAGAAGCAAGCCGGAACCATCGTTATATATTTTGCCAGCTCGTGGGTGTTGCGACAGCCCTGAGCACTTAAGACGGTTCATAAGAGCCATTTTTAGTTCTTTCTTGTACAGTTTTATCCCGCTTATGACGTGTAAGAGATATGATTTTGATTGATTCAAAAGAGAATAAATTTGAAATAAGAAAAATTTACGATATTCACGGTTCTTATTCAAGGTGCATAATGCTAAATTATCATTATAAATCAATGTATTGTATAAACCAGAAGAGGTCAACAGGATCAGGTATGTTCGAAACGAAAAAACAATCTTATTTGGACAAAACAATAAAACCGTATAAAAACCAATGCCCATATCACCACCTTTCATACGAGTTTACGGCTTTTTAACTTTACAGCTTTTTAAAAGTATCCAAAGCAATATCTTTTAAAGAATGGAGATTTCACATTTGCCTCACACTTTTATTTCCCTTGTTCGTTAATGAAAAGAAGCCCCTTACACAACAAAAAACCCAAAACACGACACGATAAAATGCCACGGGCAATATCCTCCAATGGCCTCCACGCAATCTCCCTACGTAATATTATTGTATTGCGAATTCATGCTCTGGTTCATATTTTTGTTAAAGAAAAATCTCTCAATGCGCATGCCTTTCATTTCATGAAAGCAGCCATAGTATAACGTAAGTTCCCCGTAGGGTATGAAAGCCTCTCTACCATCTTTACTTCGTAAAGCGATAAGCCGGCATCATTATGCTCTTTTCTAGCTTCTAATGTTGCTAACTCTCAGCCCTTGAAATGATTCATGAAAAATATTTTAGCTCCCTTTTGAAAGAACTTTATTCATACATCAACGCTGGTATCAATGTTTCCATCAATGTCGCTTGTGACCTGTAACAGAATAATTTGAAAAGAAAAAATCTTATAATCTTGAGAGCTATTATGATGCAAAACAATGAATTATTCTTTTATGGAGTAAAACACCGTCATCTACGGTATGGTGGTATAATGTTATCAACATATTGATTTATAATGATAATTTAGCATTATGCACCTTGAATAAGAACCGTGAATATCGTAAATTTTTCTTATTTCAAATTTGTTCTCTTTTGATCAATCAAAATCATATCTCTTACACGTCATAAGCGGGGAGAGCCGTGTAGCGTAAAACACTTCAAAAGAATAAAAAAGCTTCTTATGAACCATTTCAAGGGAAAAGGGCTGTTGCAACATTGGACGCTAAACATATGATGGTGCCGGCTTACTCTATTTTATTAAGCATCTAGAATTCATTGACACATTAAATATTTTTTTAAAGGCCGTGACCAATATTCTTAAAGCTTCCTTTAGTTACAGAAAACGCATGAAGAGCCAGCAGAGAAAACATCCTCGACAAGAATCCGGATTCTTCACAAACTAAATCGGAGAGAAAATCAAAAAAAATATATAGCAATACTTTGCATAAAAAGTTGAAATCTAAAGACCTCAAAACTTTCGGTTATACTTTTAAAAGCATTGTTTTTTTAAAGCATTTCCCCCAAGGAAACTCCACTATTTACAAATAACCGTAGATGATAGGTGAAATATACATAACTCCCCATGCCCACTATAATCAATTCCTTCTTTAAATAATTAAAGACAATTGAGATTGTGTAAACTTGAAATTGTATAGACTATATTCCCTCTATGTTCTGTTTTTAAGCACTTTGTTTTATTGTATAGTAAGCAATGGCGACCATGCTGGATCAGAAGCATCATTGGGTGTGGGGAGTTGACGTTCATTGCGTCCTGTAATGTCAATGGTATAAATTTTTGGTCCCATACCCGGATTTTTGCGAAAGAACATCAGCACACGACCATTTGGCGCCCAAGTTGGTCCTTCATTGTGAAAACCGGTGGTTAAAATTCGTTCTCCTTGTCCATCTGGGCGCATAACACCGATAGAAAATTGTCCGTCTAATTGTTTTGTAAAGGCAATATAGTCACCCCGTGGAGACCAAATAGGTGTAGAATAACTCCCCTCGTTTGAAGAAATACGCTGAATATCACTTCCATCCGCATTCATTTTATAGATTTGCGGCTTTCCGCTACGATCTGAAGAAAAGACGATTTGTTTACCATCTGGTGAATAAGAAGCAGACGTATCAATAGCGGAAGTTGTTGTAAGCCGCGTCATCGTACGGGTCCGTAAATCCATGGTGTAAAGATTTGCGCTCCCATCATTTTGCAATAAACTCATGATGACTTTTTGTCCATCAGAAGAAAAACGCGGAGCAATTGTCATATTATTAAAAGTTCCGATTAACTCTCTTTGTCCCATTTCAATTTGTTGGAGATAAACATGAGGCACTTGATGATCTTCATAAGCCATATAGGTCATTTCTTGTCTTTTTGGTGAAAACCGTGGTGTAAGCACCAATTCACTTCCATCGGACATATAAATCAAATTTGCTCCATCTTGATCCATCATGGCTAAGCGTTTAATACGTGCATTTTGAGGTCCTGTTTCATCGATAAAAACAATTCTTGTATCAAAATAACCACTTTCTCCTGTCATCTCACTATAGATCTCATCTGCAATTATATGAGCCACACGCCGCCAACGTTCTGTCGCGGTATAAAAACGCCGTCCTTTCAATTGTCGTTCTCCAAAAACATCCCATAAACGAAAATCGACTCTTAATCGTCCATCGATTTCTCTCATGACTTGCCCCGTCACCAAACCCTGCGCTTTTATTTTCTGCCAATAAGCAAAATGCGGTTGTTTATTAGGATTAGAAATGCTTTCAACAAAATTTGCTTTATCAAGCGGTAAAAAAAGCCCCGACCGTTCAAGATCAGCTGTCACCACAGCCGTTATTTTAGATCCAATCGAATCATTGGAAATAAAGTCTGTAATTGCAATGGGAATGGGATTAAAATCAGCGCTTGAAATCGTCCCTTTCAATTGCGCATAAACCAATGAAATACTTGAAAGCCACAACCCACAAGTGACAATAAACCAAGCAAAAACTTTATATCTCGTTATAGTCATCATGGAATGCGTCCTTTCGTTAAGCGATTTTTTATCATCTTATTTCTTGGAGGGGATCAACATTAAAGTCAAAACCTTGCCCCCACAGGCTATATTGATCACGTGGGAGATCTGCATAAGGTTGGCATGAAAAAACAGCCGCGTATACCTGCCTTATCATAATAGCTTGTTGACTCTCAAGACCGCTTACAGGATCAATGATAGGATCACCCACAACCATTCCTTCACGGTCCAAATAAAATCGCAACCGCACAACCGGACGGTTTTTTAAATCGCCACCAAGCGCTACAAGTTTAAGCTTCTGTTGAATACACCCCCCAACAATATTGACCAATGTTTGTGCCATTTTTGTGGTATCACTAATATTTTTTCTTGCCCCCAAAGCTTCTGGTGTATGAGAACGTTTTGCTCCTCCTCCTTGTGACCGCGCACGATTGAGCAAATTATTTTCCTCCATGGCCAGAATATCTTCAATGGTCTGTTTCTCTTGGTGTTTCTTGCTAAGCTTTGGCGTATTTTGATTCAATGCCGCCTTATTTTTCATTGTAGATTCTTCGTCAAATTTTGGTTTCAACTGTGGAAGAAGAATTTTTTCTGGAAGCACAATTTTGGGCACTTGATGAACCACCTGCTCTACCGGTACTTTTTGTACCGTTGGAGTCAATTCTTTTGGCGATACCATCTCTTCATTTTTGTGCAAAGGCTTAAGCGCAGTCTCGGGTGCATCCTCCGATACTTTCAAATGCACCTCAGGCGCAACCTTTGGCGCATCTTCCGGTACTTTCAAAGGCATCTCAGGTGCAAGCTTTGGCGCATCCTCTGGTACCTCCAAAGGCATCTCAGGCACAACCTTTGGCACATCTTCCGGTACTTTCAAAGGCATCTCAGGCACAACCTTTGGCACATCTTCCGGTACTTTCAAAGGCATCTCAGGCGCAAGCTTTGGCGCATCTTCCGGTACTTTCAAAGGCATCTCAGGCGCAAGCTTTGGCGCATCCTCCGGTACCTCCAAAGGCATCTCAGGCGCAAGCTTTGGCGCATCCTCCGGTACCTCCAAAGGCATCTCAGGCACAACCTTTGGCACATTTTCCGGTGCCTCTAAAGGCATCTCAGGCGCAAGCTTTGGCGCATCCTCCGGTGTCTCTAAAGGCATCTCAGGTGCCACCTTGGGCGCATCCTCCGGTGGTACCTCTAAAGGCGTCTCAGGTGCAACTTTGGGTGCATCCTCTGTTTTTGCTTCTAATAATTCTGGTTGTGTAAGTTCGGATGTGGATGTTTCCGACGTACTTTCGCTTGTTAGCGGCGGTGTTGTTTCAACGGGGAGCAACTTTTCTTTTGGTTTAAAAGGCGCAAGACGATCTATTTGTCCCTCCCCAATATGGCGTGCATCCTCTTTTTCTTGTGGTTGCATGGTTGGTTTAATGGCAGGAATCGCACGGATAGGAGCCTTCACAGCTCCTTGTTGAGAGGAAAGCTCTTCCATCAAAGGAGCCAGAGTGATAGGAATTGCTTCCAATTGTTGTGGTAAAGAGACAAAGCTTGCAAACTGAACGGCTCCCCAACCAAGAAAAATGACATGGACCACAAGGGATAAAGCCAAGCCTCGTTTCATGCTATGATAGGAGTCTTTGTTCATTCTTTATGCCTTATTTACGCCTTACATTTTTTCATTTTTAATCACTCTGTGCTCTTTTTAAAAACAACCATTTATGCGCAATTTATCATTTATTGCGCTAGACTTGCTAATGCAACTTGAGAAAAACCTGCCTTTTGAATATCGGCCAACAGTTTTAATACTTGTTGATATTCAACAGTTTTAGCAACCCGCACAAAAATCCGTTGATCTTTTTGGGCAGCATCTGCTTCCAGAAGCGTTTTTAGGTGTGCAATCAGCGCTTGTGACGTTTCATAATAATCTTGATTAATGGCCAAGCGCCCTTGCGCATCAAGTGAAACCGTAAGGGGCGTTTTTTGCGCGTGTACGGGCCCCGCTTGACTACGAGGCAAATCCAAAGGAACCCCATTCACCAAAAGAGGTGCAGAAACCATAAAAATAATGAGCAAGACCAGCATGACATCCACAAAAGGTGTGATATTGATTTCACTCATCAGTTGGCTTCGTGAATGACGCCGCCCACGTGTATTTTTGCGAGAAGAAGAAGCAACAGAAATTCCCATGGGATAAGCTCCTTTTTATAAAGGGGAAGGTGCTGTGCGTGTTTCATCAATACGTCGCGATACAATTGTTGAAAATTCATCGGCAAAATTTTCTATTTGTGCAATGATGCGCGCACTTTCATGGGTCAACTTGTTATAAGCAATAACAGCTGGAATTGCTGCAAACAAACCAATCGCGGTTGCCAAAAGCGCTTCTGCAATCCCTGGCGCGACAATGGCAAGTGACGTATTTTGAGAAGCTGAAATAGAAAGAAAAGACTCCATAATACCAATAACTGTTCCAAAAAGTCCGATAAAAGGTCCCGCAGACCCCAGTGTCGCAAGAAAACTTAATTTTGATTCTATTTTTTCACTTTCACGCCCCAGCGTCAAATCCATAGCCTTATCAATTCTGCTCTGCAAACTTTTCGATGTATGGGTCCCTTTTTCAAGAGATTTTTTCCATTCAACCATTGCCGCCATAAAAACTGCGGATATACTATTGGTACGTTGACTTTTGCATGATGCATAAAGATCCTCTAGCGCTTTGCCAGACCAAAATGTGCGTTCAAACTGCTTTATTTCACGCCGTATTCTCCGATACGTAAAAATTTTATCAAAAATAATTGCCCAACTCCAGATAGAAGCGAGCAGCAACCCGATCATAACACCTTTCACGATCCAACTCGCTTGCATAAACAAATGCAACATTCCAATTGTTTCTGGATTCGTTAGTTCACCATGCGGCATAATTTTTGTCCCTCTAAATGAAAGATGCATTTTTAAAAATTTTATAAAACAGATTATTTTATATTTTCTAAATTTAAGTAAAGACTCTAGTCTCACATAAATCCATGCGCTAAAACAAGACTTGTTTCTTAAATTTCCTTAAAAAGTGATAACGAGAGACATCCCTCAATGCACGCCCCCCCTCATTTCACAACAGCATTTATGAAAAATATAACGATAAGGACTTCCCCATAAATGCTATAAAAATAAAAGATATAAAAATGCATGATATTAAATCTATTATGCACCACCATCTTTACGCTTATGAAAAGAACGCTAAATCATCATAAGCGTTTCCAGCTTAAAATACAGCGATAAGTCTTAGCACTTGAAAAGATTTGTAAGAGGTATTTTATTCCTTTCTTAAGTGTTTTTGTATCCACTCACCAACTCCGTTTGTAACATGTAAGAAAATGTTTTTGATTAATTCGCGGCAATAGAGCTTGAAAAGAAAAAATCTGACACGTCTCAGGATTTTCATTTCAAATTGCAATGCAATAAATTATCATTATAAATAAATATGTTAACATCATGATAAGATACCGCATTGCCTTAAAGCTTTTCTTTCTCTCATTTTTAATGGGATTACACCCTTGGGGCATAAAAAAATAAACCACCATACCTCGCCCGACGTTCTCCACATAATGCTCCTATGTAAGTCTCATGTAATCCCATAAAATTTTATTGTTCTGTGAATTTATGTATACGATAAGATATTGATTTATAAATATAATTTAGCATTACTCATATTGAATTAAAACCTTGAATGTCGTAAGATTCTTTCATTTTAAACTTGTTCCATGTTGAAGCAATCAAAATCACTTGCGTGCACGTCAAAAGCGAAGCTGGTGTGTGAGTAAAAATTGTATAAGAAAGGAGTGCCTCTAATAAACCTTTTCAAGTGCCAAGGGCTGTCGCCCCCCACGAGTTGGCACAATGTGTGATGGTGCCGGCTTACTTCTCCATAAGCGTAAAGATGGGGGGCTCAATGGCTTTATCGTTAGAAAACACCTTTCAATGCTTATCATCCCTCTGATGATGGCATCATGGTATACCGTAAAAACCTCTGGGAAGTGAAAAAAGCCACGTCACCATCTTTACTTTATGAAGCAACAAACCGCCCCCTTCATTCTCTTTGCGTACTTGAAATATTGGCTCGTTATTGCGTTGAGGACAGTATATAAGAAGCATCTTACATCTTTTTTCAATGGATTATATTGCGCTCTTATAATGTGTAAGCGAATGGTTTTACATGTTTCAACATGAACGGGTTTGAAATGAAAGCGTTTTACTCTCTTGGGCCTTATCACCGTAAGAAATGATAAATGATCGTTCCCAATCACTTTATTCTAGAGAATACTATGCTCTTGAAACTTTAAATCAAGAATGCATTTCTACCTTATATGTATTGATCTCTCGCTTATTTATTGCGTTGAAAAATGCACATGAAAATCATGCACTATAGATGGAAAGCTCTCTCTAGTAAAATCAAAGGACCATCGCGCAACAAAACAAATTACTTGCCTCTCAGTATTTTAAGCAGATTTTCAATCTTGCTGCTTATGATCACTTTGATTACATTATTTTGCTGAGTATGTACATTTTTATCACAAAAATGAACTTCATCCATTTTTTTTCTTTTTTATATTTTGCACTTTTCTGCTGTTTTCTGATGCAAACGAACCCTCTTCCAAGAGGAAGCAAAACATTTTGAGTTCATAGCAAAAAATGGATGGTGAGACGCTGATTTTGCACCACAACATGTTTGCACCACAACATGGATGAGGCGTAATTAATGAGGATATTATCTTTAATTGATTGGAGCAGAGATGCTTTTTTCTGATGTATCGTGTGACCTTATTGATGATCAAGGGAAAACATTTAAGTAAACCATGGTCGATGTATAATCTTAGATTATAGATTAATTTATGTTTCATGAAAAGGCTATGAAGCCTCTGTTCCATAAAGAACACTTTTAACCAAGCATTTTTGCAAAAAGTTCTTTGGGTAAACGTCGCGGTTTTGCCTCCTCATTAATCAGAGCAATTTCAACCTTTGCTGTTACCAACGTAGTCGCCTCATGCAAAATAGATTGCTCCATAAAAAAGCGTGCCCCTTGGATATGATTAACACGTGTTTTAACGACTAAAAGATGATCAATTTTAGCTGGTCTTGAAAAATTAATTTCCATATGACGAACAACAAAAAACAGTTTTTCCCCCTCACCCCCTGCTGCTAACATTTTATTATTAAAACCGGTATCGCGTAAAAACTCTGACCGCCCTCGTTCAAAAAACTCAAGATAACGCGCATGATAAACCACACCGGAAAAATCTGTATCCGCAACATAAACGCGGACCTGAAAATTATGAAAAGCATTTGTATGATTGCTCTTAAAAGGAGTTATTTCTGTCATTGACTTCATGTCCCATAAAATCATTTAATATAGCAAATTGTTTATCAATCAAAAGCTTGAACACATTTTTGTGTTGAAGTTGTGAAAAGTAAAAATCCCCTTAATCGTGCAAGACCTTTTTGGTCAGAATATGCTAAAAGAAGCACGTCTCTTGTATTTTATGACCTTACTATAAAATATTCACATAGTTTCTTTTAATAAAGAGAATGTCTTAGTCATCTTCCCCATCCCATAAAGAGGTCTGAAGTGATGAATTGTCTTGAGCATCAGAAAGTTGAGCACGCCTTTGTATAGACGTTGTAGAAGCAGGCGCAGAAAGTCCTAAATGGCTCCAAGCCTTTTCACTCAGAATGCGTCCACGAGCGGTTCTTTGAATAAAACCTTGTTGGAGCAGATACGGTTCAACAATATCTTCAATAGCATCGCGTGGTTCTGATAAAGCAGCAGCAATCGTTTCAATTCCCACCGGTCCCCCTAAAAAAGTTTCCGCAATCAGGAGCAAATAGCGACGGTCAAGCGGGTCAAGCCCAAGATGATCCACTTCAAGGCGCGAAAGGGCTTCATCGGCGATTTTTCGGTCAATTTGTTTTGCCTGTTTAACCAGAGCAAAATCACAAACGCGCCGTAAAAGCCGTCCGGCAATACGAGGCGTCCCGCGTGCTCGGCGTGCAATTTCATGAGCACCATCATCACTGATCTTAACGGCAAAAAGTCGTGCATTACGCTGCACAATATATTCCAATTCTTCTATCGTATAAAAATTGAGACGAATTGGGATACCAAAACGGTCTCGTAGAGGTGTGGTTAAAAGCCCCAAACGTGTGGTAGCCGCCACCAAAGTAAATTTAGCCAGATCAATTTTAACCGAGCGGGCAGCAGGCCCCTCACCAATGATAAGATCAAGTTGATAATCTTCCATTGCTGGGTACAGAATTTCTTCAATTGCTGGATTTAAGCGATGAATTTCATCAATAAAAAGGACATCACGTTCTTCGAGATTGGTCAAAAGAGCTGCTAAATCTCCTGCTTTAGCAATGACTGGCCCTGAAGTAGAACGAAAATTAACACCTAATTCTTTTGCCATAATCTGTGAAAGCGTTGTTTTTCCCAATCCCGGTGGTCCTACAAACAAAACGTGATCCAGCGCTTCTTGCCGTGTTTTTGCTGCTTCAATAAATATTTTTAAATTAGCCCGTGCCGCTTCTTGACCAATAAAATCATCGAGAACTTGTGGTCTTAAGGAACGATCTGGATCATTAGGAAGGGAGGTGCTACCCAGAAGGCGTTGATCTTCATCTTTATGCATTGTTACCTTGATTTTAAGTAGGAGAAGAAAGCAATTTGAGACTATGGCGAATCAGCAGGGCAGAAGAAACAGTTTCCCCCTCAAGAGCGTTCATTGCAAGAGCAAGAGCACGAGATGCTTGCTCCCGTTCAAACCCTAGCTTCATCAACGCGGAAAGCGCATCATGCGCAGGTTGATTGATCATCTCACGCTGAGGAACCGAAATAGTTTTGACAGCTTGTTCAAAGGGAAGTGTTTTACTTTTCAGTTCACCCACAATTCTTTCACTGACTTTTTTACCAACGCCCGGCGCTCGACTAATCATCGCAACATCATTTAAAGCAATAGCCTGTGCAAGTTCATCTGGCGATAAAGTCCCCAAGATTGCCAAAGCAACCTTTGCCCCTACTCCAGGAACATTTTGTAGAAGACAAAACCACTCCTGTTCAGCTCTTGTAGCAAAACCAAAAAGGCGGATTGCTTCTTCACGAACATGCGTTTCAATAAAGAGGCTTAACGCCTCTCCAACAGAGGGTAAAGAAGGACGCAGCCGATTTGACACAAAAACAACATACCCCACACCGTGCACATCAAGAAGGATATGATCATCAAAGATATGTTCAAGGGTGCCCTTTAATTTGCCAATCATCTTGCCACCCCACTCATATCGCCACCCTTGCCTGATAAGATTGGTCAATACGCTTACGATGCATACTATGACAAAGAGCAAGAGCAAGAGCATCAGCCGCATCACTGCTATCAAATTCAGCCCGTGGTAGGAGAACTTTTACCATCATATGGATTTGTTCTTTAGCACCATGCCCAACACCAATAACCGATTTTTTCACTTTGTTGGGAGCATATTCAAAAACAGGAAGATTTGCTTGCGCAGGAACCAGCAGCGCAATCGCGCGCGCTTGCCCAAGTTTTAAAGTTGCCGTAGCATCTTTGTTGACAAACACATGTTCCACAGCGGCCTCATGGGGCATAAATTGATGCATAACCTCTGAAAGACCTTTGTGGATCTGACAGAGTCTAGAAGCTAGATCACACTGTACATTAGAAGAAACCGTCCCTGCTGCAATAAACTGAAGACGATTACCTGCAAGATCGATAACGCCCCACCCTGTATGCCGTAATCCGGGATCAATGCCTATAATACGAATCGTCTCTGCCATAAACTTCAGTTTATACACTTTTATCCCTCTTGGATAAAGGCTCGCCTGGAAAGAAAACAGCAGCAAAGGTCAAAACAAGTAAAAAGATAGTCATACCTAGGGAATTTATACATTATACATATAACAAACAGCAGCTTTAAAGAGCACAAACGAAATCAATCAAAAACATTCACACATCACAAGAAAGCAACCTATAAATCACAGGTAAAATATAAAAATTCCCCTTCTCTATCACCTTCCATACCATAACGATTAAACGTCGCAAGTGAGCAAATAGATGATACCGGATTGTACATTCATCAGTGTAAAGATGCGACTCAATGGATGGGATACACTTCACGGAAAATTTTTGCATTATACCATGATACTAAGAGAATAAGGTTATATTTAAAATATATTTTAAATATCCCTCTATATATGAATCTGCTTGGTGCTATCGAGGGGAACAAGGACTTTTGATAGAACTAGAGCTTTTGGGGAAGTGGAATAGAGATGTTTATTCTTGAAGGATGCTTTGCTGGTTTCTGTTGTAATTTCTATGATTGTTTAGAATGATATTGGTCTTATTATCTTGATGCGCGGCATAAAGAAACTTTATTTGAAGCGTAATGATACAAGCCTCCTTGAAACGTTTAAGCGTTTTTTAAGAGGCGTTGGATATTCGGGAAAGTCCTTGTTTGTTGCGCTTAATGCATGTCAATCACATGAAGTGCAAGCCAAGAAAAACCAGTCTTGATTAAGAATCCAACCTGTTTACAGACTGATGTGGGTTTTAGGGTTTTGATTCTGTAGGGTGTGAGAGGCAAGTCAAGTCTTTGGTTTATTACGCGCTGATGTGCGTTTAGAAGTCTTCCTGTTCTTGTTCCTGTTCTTGAATGTGTGTGCTATTTTGATCATCTTTGAGCAATTGATTGGTGAGATTTTCAATACGTTGTGTGGTGTCACGCATAATTTTTCCCATAGTACGATCTCTTTCATTGTGGAGTCGTAAAAGAGCATTGTAGTCTTCTTGTAATTTTTTATTTTCTCGTTTTATCTCTTCCATTTCATCGATAATCATTATGCCGGCCATAACCGATAAACGATGGTCGCCAATTTCACCAAAATTGTTCTTTAAATGTGTGATATATTGATCTAATTGAGCAGCAAGCGCAATAAGACGACGTTCTTGCCCTTTGTCACAAGCCATGCGATAAACTTTACCATCAATGGTAACGGAAACAGTTTCCATACATTCAAACCTTTATCTATCAATGACGACACGAATCGTTTCCATTGCTTTAATAAGACGTTTGGAAACTTCTCTGTTTACGGACTCTAAGCGTTCAATTTGGGCTTCAGCTTTGTCAAGCGCTTGGGCAAGATGGCTGCGATCAGCATTCATTCGTTGAATTTCTTCTTCCCATTCGTTATTTTTATCAATAACGGCATTGCGATTTATTATGGTGATCTCTAAGGTTCTGAGTGCTTTTTCCAGTTGTTCTAGAGCATCTTGTAGAACCGTAGTCTCTTGGTTCATTGCTTTTATCCTTTGGGTAATTATATCCTTTATCAATGCGTTATGCAAAAACGAATCACTTACACTTTTGTATTGCGTGCATTTTATTTTTAAGGATATAGGATATTTTAGCAAGCAAAGCAGGGGATAGATATGAATTAAAAGCTGGATTTTTTGAGTATATTGGCATAAATGACATGAATATACAGGATGCGTGAGGGGAATGTTATTTAAATGTGATCAAAGTAGCGGCAAGAAGTCTCACGCTGAAGATTAGAAAATAGTATTTCTCAGGAATTTTTAAAGAGAATACGGAAAAAGCAACAGAATAACGTACTTAACGAAATGGTTTATCGTTTATGAAAAACAACCCACAACAAAATCAGATGGCCAATGCTATCCGTTTTCTTGCTATTGATGCGATTGAAAAAGCAAATTCTGGTCATCCGGGCTTGCCAATGGGGGCAGCCGATATTGCTACGATTCTTTATACGAAATTCCTTGCTCATGACCCCCAAAAACCTCGTTGGCCTAACCGTGATCGTTTTGTGTTATCAGCAGGACATGGGTCTATGTTGCTTTATGCTCTGCTGTATCTTTCTGGTTATGAAGATATTGGCATTGAAGATCTCAAAAATTTTCGCCAATTAGGGGCAAAACTTGCTGGACATCCAGAATATGGGCATGTGGCGGGAATCGAAACAACCACTGGTCCTCTCGGACAAGGGTTAGCGAATGCCGTGGGGATGGCGCTTGGGGAACGTTTGCAAAATGCCCGTTTTGGTGATCTTATCAACCATTACACTTACGTGTTGGTGGGTGATGGTTGCCTTATGGAAGGGATTTCTCAAGAAGCAATTTCCCTTGCTGGTCATTTGAAACTCAACAAGCTTATTGTGTTGTGGGACGATAATAATATTTCTATCGATGGAGAGATTTCTCTTGCTGACAGTACAGATCAGATTGCGCGTTTTAAAGCGTGCGGTTGGAATACACACAAAGTGGATGGCCATGATCAAGGCGCAATTGCAAGCGCCATTGAAGCAGCACGCGAAAGTGATAAACCAACGTTAATTGCCTGTAAAACAACCATTGGCTTTGGAGCACCGAATAAGGCTGGAACCAATAAAGTTCATGGAGCCCCTTTGGGAGCACGAGAAATTGCTGAAACCCGTATCGCTTTAGGCTGGGAGGCAGAGCCTTTCGTTATTCCAGCCGATATTCTCGATAGTTGGCGCTTAGCGGGGCTTAATGCCGCTAAAAAACGGCAAAAGTGGGAAGCAAAATTGGCTGATCTCCCTGTATCAGAACGGGTGGAGTTTGAAAGATTGATGCGTGGTGATCTTGTGGGGGGATTTGATAGCGCTATCGATGCTTATAAACAGAAACTCGTTGAAGAGCGCCCTATTGTTGCTACGCGTAAAGCTTCGGAAATGGCTCTGGAAGTGATCAATGAAGTCATTACGGAAACCATTGGTGGTTCTGCCGATCTAACGGGGTCCAATAACACAAAAAGCAGCCAAATGAAAAGTATCTCTGCCGATGATTTTTCAGGGCGCTATCTCCATTATGGTATTCGCGAACACGCAATGGGTGCTATAATGAATGGGCTTGCTCTTCATGGGGGCTTTATTCCTTATGGGGGAACATTTTTATGCTTTTCTGACTATATGCGTCCCGCTATGCGTTTGTCTTCTCTTATGGGGTTGCGGGTAATTTATGTCATGACCCATGATTCTATTGGTCTTGGTGAGGATGGTCCTACACATCAACCTGTGGAGCATTTGGCTTGCCTGCGCGCCATGCCTAATCATCTTGTATTTCGCCCTGCTGATGCCATGGAGACAGTCGAGTGTTGGCAATTGGCTTTGAAAGCACGCGGAACACCTTCTACCTTGGCTTTGAGTCGACAAAATCTACCGCTTTTGCGTCAAGAGTATGAAGAAGAAAATCTCTGTATGCTTGGTGCTTATGAATTATTAACGGCCAGTGATGAAGCGCAAGTGACTTTATTTGCTTCCGGTTCAGAATTGCAAATTGCGGTACAAGCACATGCGGTTTTAGAAGAAAAAAATATCCCAACGCGTGTGATTTCTGTTCCTTGTTTTGAACTATTTTCTCAACAATCTTGCTCCTATCAGCGTGCTCTCATTGGAGAGGCACCGATTAAAATTGCTATTGAAGCTGCCGTCGCCCAAGGATGGGAACTTTTTATCGGCTGTGATGGTATCTTTATTGGCATGGATAGCTTTGGGGCAAGTGGAACGATTGATGCCCTTTATGCACATTTTAATATTACATGTGAAAATGTCGTGGCAATCGCAGAAAAAGAGCTTGGAAAGATCAAAGAGGAAAAGACAAAATGACAACTTGTGTTGTCATGAGTTGGTTTGGTCGTAGGGCGTCTATACTGTACAGTGTTGTGGATGATCTTGTGCATTATTGTGGATAAGTAAGTGATTAATCAAGATATTGACGTTATAGGAATTAATGATTTGGGATTGATGAAATACCTATTTATTGTGTTTTAAATGGTGTGCTTTTAAAAATTGATGAGGAAACATGTGAAATGACGGTTCGTGTTGCAATTAATGGGTTTGGTCGTATTGGACGCAATATTTTACGTGCGCTTGTAGAAAGTGGACGACAAGATATTAAAGTGGTTGCAATTAATGATTTAGGATCTGTGGAAACAAATGCCCATTTGTTGCGCTATGATTCAGTTCATGGGCGCTTCCCTGGAACTGTTGAGGTGGTGGGGGATGCCATTGATGTAGGGGGTGGATTAATCAAGGTATGCGCACAACGTGATCCTGCACAATTGCCTTGGAAAGATTTGGATATCGATATTGCTTTAGAATGTACAGGCATTTTTACGGCGCGTGATAAAGCGAGTGCTCATTTAGATGCGGGAGCAAAGCGTGTTCTTGTTTCTGCGCCTTCTGAAGGAGCAGATCTTACGGTTGTCTATGGGGTTAATCATCAATCTTTAAGCAAAGAGCATCGCGTTGTTTCAAATGCTTCTTGTACCACCAATTGTTTGGCGCCTGTTGCCCACGTTTTGCATAACACAGTGGGCATTGAAAAGGGCTTCATGACAACCATTCATTCTTATACAGGTGATCAACCTGTATTGGATACAATGCATCGTGACCTTTATCGTGCACGTGCGGCAGCTCTTTCTATGATTCCTACCTCAACAGGAGCAGCGAAAGCTGTAGGATTGGTTTTGCCAGAATTAAAGGGACTGCTTGACGGTGTGTCGATTCGTGTTCCAACCCCTAATGTTTCTGTAGTTGATTTAACATTTACCGCTAAGCGTTCCACAACAATTGAAGAAATTAACACAGCTATGACTACGGCTGCACGAGGTCCTCTGAAGGGAATTTTAGACACGACAGAAGAAAAACTTGTGAGTTGTGATTTTAATCATAATCCTCATTCAGCGATTTTCCACAATGATCAAACCAAAGTAATTGATGGTCAGCTCTGTCGTGTTCTGGTTTGGTATGATAATGAATGGGGCTTTTCTAACCGTATGAGTGATACGGCTGTAGCTTTTGCTCAAACAATTTAGAAAAAAGGACCTTCGGGTCCTTTTCTTATAAGAATAAGAAAAAGTCTCGTTTTTGTAAAAGTTAAGGCACATTCTTTAAAAAAGGAGATAAAGATGATTGTCTCGTGTGTTGAAGAGAAGACGCTGTTGAGAAATGAATGGTGCAGTTTATTTTAATAACATACATGATTTTAAAAAATACAAGAGAAAACAGAATTCAAAAGAATGCGATTTAAACGAGACAAAGTTTGAAAAAAACAAAAAAAGCAGATCCTTTTCATGTAAAAGCAGAGAAGCGTTTAAAAACAGAGAAGCATTAAGTGAGAGTAAAGTTAGGCAGATACATTTTTATGTAAAACACATGGAAAATAAAGAGGAAAAAGTGATGGGTTTTCACACACTTGATGATGTTGATGTCACTGGAAAACGTGTTCTTGTGCGCGTGGATTTTAATGTTCCTATGGCACTGGGCAAAGTTTGTGACGAGACACGTCTTGTACGACATAAAGAAACACTCGTTGAGCTACAAAAGCGTGGTGCTAAACTTATTCTGCTTTCTCATTGTGGTCGCCCTAAAGGAAAGGTAGAGCCAGAATTTTCACTCCGTCCTGTTGTACAAGTATTGGAAAAGATCATTAATCAGCCGGTTGCTTTTGCTCCTGATTGTATCGGTACAGTAGCACAGATAGCTGTTGAAGCATTACAAAATGGGAGTGTTTTACTGCTTGAAAATGTTCGTTTTCATTCAGGGGAAGAAAAAAACGATTGTTCTTTTGCTGAGGCTTTAGCCCATAATGGCGATCTCTATGTTAATGATGCTTTTTCAGTTTCTCATCGTGCCCATGCTTCGGTAGAAGGCATAACACATTTGTTGCCTTCCTATGCGGGGCGTTCTTTGCAAGGAGAGTTGCAGGCATTAGAAAAAGGATTGGGCAATCCAACACGTCCTGTAATTGCCCTTGTGGGAGGTGCCAAGGTTTCTAGTAAGCTTTTTGTGCTCAATCATTTGGTGGAAAAAGTCGACTCCTTGGTTATTGGTGGGGGCATGGCCAACAGTTTTTTAGCGGCGCAAGGTGTTCATGTTGGAAAATCACTCTGTGAACATACATTGATGGAAACGATTAAAAAAATCATTAAAAAAGCGCAAGAGTGTCAATGTAAGCTTCTGCTTCCGGTAGATGCTGTTGTTGGCTTTCGCTTTGAAAAAAATGCACCACATCGTCTCTATGATATTGAAGATATTCCACAAGATGGCATGATATTGGATATTGGTACACGTTCTATTGTGCATATCAATGCTGCAATTGATGAAGCTGCTACCCTCGTGTGGAATGGTCCCCTTGGTGTTTTTGAGATGCCTCCTTTTGATAAGGGAACAATTGCCGTGGCACGCCATGCAGCAGAACGTAGTCAAAAAGGGAAATTGGTTTCAATTGCGGGAGGGGGCGATACGGTTTTTGCCCTTAATCATGCTGGTGTTGCCAATGATTTTACTTATCTCTCGACTGCTGGAGGAGCTTTTTTGGAATGGATGGAAGGTAAGATTTTACCTGGCATTTTTGCCCTTATGCAAGCTTAAATGTCTATTTAAAGAGCAGCTAAAAAAAGAACTGTGTTGTTATGTAGAGTATATCGCGCGTGGTGCGCACTTTTGGAAAATTTAAAGACAAAATAAAGAGGATTTTTTTATGAACGAACGGCTTGAAGATATTGCACTTTCTTTGGTGTATGCAGGTAAAGGTATTTTAGCAGCAGATGAAAGTACGGCAACCATTGGCAAGCGTTTTGAAAGCATTGGTGTTGAATCTCATGAAGATAGTCGCCGTGCTTATCGTGAAATGCTTTTTAGTGCAAAAGAAGCTATGGAAAATGCCATTTCTGGAGTCATTTTATTTGATGAAACCATTCGACAAAAAGCATCAACTGGACAAATGTTGACAGATCTTATTCGTGAAACGGGGGCATTACCAGGCATTAAAGTTGATACGGGAGCCAAACCATTGGCTGCTTTTCCCCAAGAGACAATTACCGAAGGGTTGGATGGTCTTCGTGAGCGGCTAAAAGACTATTATGCTTTGGGAGCACGTTTTGCTAAATGGCGGGCGGTAATTGCTATTAATGCCGATACTTTGCCAACAAGAGGGGCCATCAACCAAAATGCACAAGCTCTCGCACGCTATGCTGCTTTGTGTCAGGAGTTGAATATTGTGCCCATTGTTGAACCGGAAGTGTTAATGGATGGACCGTCGTGTGGGCATTCCATTACGCGTTGCTTTGAGGTGACACGCGCTGTTTTACAGGCTGTCTTTAAAGAATTGTTTGAAGCCCGTATTCTTTTGGAGGGGATGATTTTAAAGCCCAATATGGTGATTGATGGCAAGGATGCACGCAAGGCTAGTGTTGAAGAAGTTGCTGAAAAGACCGTCCAGGTGCTTAAACAAACGGTTCCTGCTGCTGTTCCAGGAATTGCTTTTCTTTCTGGAGGACAGTCCGATCAGGAAGCAACAGCGCATTTATCTGCCATGAATTCTTTAGGCTCATTGCCTTGGAAATTGACCTTTTCCTATGGACGCGCATTGCAAGCAGCAGCCTTAAAAGCATGGGCTGGAAAAGATGAAAATATTGCTGTTGCACAGAAAGCCTTTAGTCATCGTGCTCGGATGAACCATCTTGCGGCTTTAGGACAATGGACAAAAGAGCAAGAAAAAGCGAGCATTTGAAGCACAAGCTCTGTTCTTAAATGCGGGGAGATTTTGCATGTTTCTACGTGATTTGGGGTGCCCTCACCATGGATAAAATGGCGGGGGCATTTTAGGCTTGAAAGCTTTCTCAGAAAATTTTCTTCTTGGATATTTTAAAAGTCTTTAATGGGTGCTATCTGAGAGATAAGATTGCGGGAGGGTTGTAGGAAGGGAAGATAATGCTAGAAAATTTGTGAATGCGCAGCATCTTAGTGTGTTGTCGTTCATGAAGTAGGCACTTGCTTTTTGAGTGAAAATCATAAAGCAAATACTGTATTGAAGAGTTTGATAGTGTGATGTTTTTTCATGTTATCATTACTTATCATCAGCAGAATCCATTTGAGTGTAGTTGCAAAGGTGGATAAGCTGGTAGATTGAAGAATTACGATTTCTGAATTGATTAGACATACAGCTTATGAAATTTTTGTGCATCAGGATAGTTTCCTGTTCAATGGGGGTAGACTTTCTATTGACGAACAGATTGAAAACTCTTGCAAAAGAAAATAGATTTGCCCCTCAATAAAACACCTATTTTTTCGTTAAAATGAATAAATTTTTCCTGTCTTTTGTGATGATATAATTATAAGCGATTAAGTTTATAGCGTTTTTGCTTAAAAATGGGGGGAATTGTGGACGGCATATCTTCTAAGAATGACAGTATATCTTCTAAGAATATAAGCATCAAAAGAAAAAATCGATACGCAGAACAGAGCGTTTCTGCAATTATGATGAGAAAATTGTGCAATATGGTGCGTGAGGTATTCGAAGGGATCTTTACAGTATTTATTTTCATAATTTTTCTTATCCTATTCCGTCTTCGTGGACCGATTCATGCCATACTAAGCTTCTTTGCGGGTGCGAGTGGATTAGCGGTGCTTTTTGTTTTTTTTCGGATACCTCATAGAACGCCGCGAAGCAGCAAATGAAGCCGCTATATCGTACGCATTATTCTTAACAATTTTTGAAGGCGTTTTTTCTGTTGTATGCATGTCTGCTGCGTGGGGTTACGACGCTCTCTTATTCCGTTTAGCACCTCCTGGGTATGTTCTTATTCTCCCTGAATAAAAAAAGCGCCCTTCGTTTGTGTATAAATAAAAAATGAGAGGCTGTCTGCCTCTCAAATTCTTCATAATCGCTCTCCAAAATCATAACATCAAACCCGCGTTTAACGAAGGACTAACAAGCCTTTGTTCTCAAGCTCAAGGAAAACCTTACAGAGGCCGCCTAACGGCATCCTTGACCTTAAGACACCCAAACGGCTTATGAACAAACTCTCTTATTAAGCCACATCATCTTTTATTCTTCTCATGCAGCTCTGAAATCATGATATAAGGGGAAAACTTCTTATGAGCCCTAAAAGGTACCTTATCGTGTGTTAAATGAAAAAATGAAAAAAAGCATCTTTATGCAATATAATCCAATTATGATTTTTTGATTTAAACATAAAAGACTTAAAGCCTTCGACAAGACTAATACGATAAAAGGGAGTAAATCGCCTATCCTTAGAAACTAAGATATATTCTCGGTGCTCTTGATATAGTTATATCACCAAA
Source organism: Bartonella sp. AD13SXNS (assembly GCF_042196465.1). Classification (NCBI taxonomy): domain Bacteria; kingdom Pseudomonadati; phylum Pseudomonadota; class Alphaproteobacteria; order Hyphomicrobiales; family Bartonellaceae; genus Bartonella; species Bartonella sp. AD13SXNS. The sequence goes on along the minus strand of NZ_JBHIQI010000001.1, from coordinate 443,497 downwards.
TGATTTTTGAATGACTCATCCTTTTGGCTCTATCCGCTAAAAGGTCATTTTGAGGGTTCTTGGTTAATGAATGTAAAGAAAAATTAGCACATAATATTTCGCTTTGCTGGTATAGATGCCGAATGAGTTAATTATCTAGAGGATCACTGAAGAGTGAGTGCTAAAAAATGATGAAAATCCTCTGCACTTCGGTGAATTTGTGATTGAAGATATAATCGTAGAACTTGGCTTATCTGTTACTGAAACAGCTGAATGATTTGAAATGGTTAGGGGTGTGTATTTTGCACACACTTGGCTCGCTATACAAAAAAATTATGATTTCGTGCAAGCTTTAAAACATAAAGACTCTAAAGATATATCATATTTGTACAATATATTGATTTATAATGATAATTTAGCATTATTTATATTGAATTAGTCGCCCGAATAACGTAAGGTTTTCTCATTTCAAATCTGTTTATCTTGGATCAATCAAAACTATTCCCTTGCACATCACAAGCGGGGCTAGCGTGTGGGTAAAAATATAGAAGAAAGGAGACTATAAATGCCTCCTATGCCCCCTCTCTAGTGCCAAATGTTGTCGCAACATCCACGAGCTAGCAAAGAGTGTGATGGTGCCGTCTTGCTTCTTCACAAACGTAAAGATGAAGGTGCTCAATAGCTTTAC
>NZ_JBHIQI010000001.1:418747-442730 GCF_042196465.1 Bartonella sp. AD13SXNS | reverse complement strand
CACGAGCTAGCAAAGAGTGTGATGGTGCCGTCTTGCTTCTTCACAAACGTAAAGATGAAGGTGCTCAATAGCTTTACCGTTATAGCATTCATGGACGCCGTCGCGAAATAAGCTTGGGTGCTCTTTGAGAGATATATCTTTAAAACAAGCCCATGAAACTGCAACAAAAGGGCTTCCTGTTTTCCGTGAGGAACAAAATCCCATTAAAAAACGGAATAAACAAAAGTGTGAAGCAATGAGCAATCTCCATTATTTAAAAGATATTGCTCTGAGCTAGCCAAAGAGTGTGATGGTGCCGTCTTGCTTCTTCACAAACGTAAAGATGAAGGTGCTCAATAGCTTTACTGTTATAGCATTCATGGACGCCGTCGCGAAATGGACTTGGGTGCTCTTTGAGAGATATATCTTTAAAACAAGCCCATGAAACTGCAACAAAAGGGCGTTCTGTTTTCCGTGAGGAACAAAATCCCATTAAAAAAACGGAATAAACAAAAGTGTGAAGCAATAAGCAATCTCCATTATTTAAAAGATATTGCTCTAGATACTTTTGTACACGTTCCTATCATCGTTAAAATGCCTTCTTAAAGCACGACAGGGGGTGCTATAAAATTGAGAGCTGTAAAATATATGGGGGCTTGGAAGGGGTGAGAAGATGGTGTTCAATCAAAGCACTCTATCCTTACTTTTATAGGCTATGATTGGAAGAGAGAGTTGGAGAGACGATTTATGAGCAAAGAGAAAGTGTTTTTAGGTTGCATGTCTTCAAGAAAAGACAGTGGTCGTGGTGATATTTACAAACAATAAATTTGATAAAATTTTACAATTTTGCCAAAAGCGGGTTTATTACAAAAGCTGTTGCTCATACGCACTCACACAAAAATTATAGAGACACCCAAAAACGCTAAAAAAATCTTTGCTCTTTTTCAATAATAAGAATCTGCAAACAATGTTCAAAAAATGTTCGTTTTTTAAAAGAGAATAAAAGGATACTTTTACAGATGAGAAGCGTATTTATAAATTACAGTTTGTCATGATTTTGGTAAACACTATTGTTTAGAGCGCTGAGATAGAGGGCATGAAAAATTTTTCATATTAATTTTTTTTAAAGAGTGTGGTTAGTCTTTAGGGTAGAGCTTGTGTCCCTAGAGCCTATCAAGTGTGAGCCGCATAAGGGCCTCAAGCAAGCGAGCACCAGTATACTCTTTGCCAGCGTATACTCTTTCAGCGCCCCAATGTTTTGACAGCTCTTGGAACTTAAAGGGGTAAGAGAGGCTTTTGCTCCTTTCTTGTACCGTTTCACTTCACACGCCAACTCTGCTTGTGATGTGCAAGCAAAAGATTTTGTTTGATTCACTATGAGGGTTTGACATGAGAAAATCCTATGGTATTAGGATTTCTCACGAAAAATAATGAATTATCTTTATAATAAACAACCTGACGGCTCTATTATGAAGAGAGTTCTTTGCACACCTTAATCATAGAGATTAACTTGGCATCGTTTTATATTCTGTACATAGAAGCGTTTTTATAAAAATGATCTACCTTATGCAGAAAAAAGAACAACCTGTAATTCAAAAAGAAACTGCCTCAATTCTTGCTCCTCTTTTTCATCTTAATTCTTATCCCTCTTTTTTCCATGAGCCCTTAAATTAATAATCCTCTGCCTGTAAAGCGCGGTATTCACGCCCAAGTACTGCTGCCCAAGTACTGCTCTTGTATCAAGATCACTCACTCAGGTGAAAATTGCAATTTTGCGAGATAGGCATAAACGCCATTTTTTGCCACAAGCTCGGCATGCGTTCCTTCTTCCACAAGGGCGCCTTTATCCATAACAAGAATGCGATCTGCTTTTAAAATTGTTGCCAAACGATGCGCAATGACCAATGTTGTGCGGTTTTGCATCAATCCTTCTAAAGCGTCTTGCACCAACTTTTCACTGTTTGCATCCAAAGCCGATGTTGCTTCATCAAGCAGCAAGAGAGGTGCATTTCTTAAAATTGCCCGCGCAATACCAATGCGTTGTTTTTGCCCCCCAGAAAGCATGGTACCGCGTTCTCCTACTTGCGTATCCAAGCCATCTGGTAAAGCTTGAATAAATTCAAGTGCATTAGCCGCTTTAGCAGCAGCAAGGATTTCCTCTTCATGGGTATTTTCCGTTCCAAAAATGATATTATCACGCAATGTTCCATCAAAAATGGCGATATCTTGCGGAACATAAGAAATTGAACTGCGTAAATCTTGCAAAGAAAGGCGATTAATTTCCATGCCATCCAACTGAATTGTTCCACTTATTGGATCATAAAAACGAAGAATCAAAGAAAAAATGCTGCTTTTTCCTGCTCCAGAAGCCCCAACAAAAGCAACCGTTTCGCCTGCTTTTACAGAAAATGAAAGCGAGCGTAAAACCTTCTCTTGTGGTCTAGAAGGATAGGTAAAATCAACTTGATCAAAAACAAGTTCACCTCGAACAGGTTGCGCCAATGATAAAGGATTTTTAGGTGCTACAATAGTAGGTTGTTCTTGTAACAATTCGGCAAGCCGCTCAGCAGCACCTGCTGCTTGGATTAATTCTGCTCCCAATTCCGATAATTGCGCAAAAGTAGAAGCTCCAAAAACCGCATAAAGGACAAATTGCCCTAATGTCCCTCCTGTCATCGTTCCATTCAAAACATCGCGCGATCCGATCCATAAAACAGCAACCACACTGCTAAAAACCAAAAAAATTGCAAACCCCGTAAAAAAGGAGCGCAAGATCACAGAAGCACGTGCTGTTTGAAAAGCACGTTCTATCAATTGTGAAAAACGTATTGTAACGAGTTTTTCAGCGGTAAAAGCTTGCACAGTGCGAATAGCACTTACCTGCTCTGTAGCGACAGCATTAGCATCTGCGAGACGATCTTGCGCCGCGCGGGTACGAGAGCGAACTTTACGTCCAAAGACCACCAAGGGAATGGCCACAATAGGAATAGCAGCCAGAACCAGCAAAGATAATTTAGCATTGGTGATCACCATCATCACGACGGCTCCGATCACGATAATCAGCTGACGCAAAGCGGTAGAGGCGGTAGAGCCCACAGCTAATTTTATTTGTGTGGTATCGGTTAGAAGCCTTGAAACAATCTCTCCTGAATGTGACCGATCAAAAAAAGCAGGAGAGAGTTTCATAATATGGACAAACACATCACGCCGTAAATCGGCAACAATCCGTTCTCCTAAGGTGATAACACAGTAATAACGGGCTGCTGAAGCAAAAGCGAGAAACAAGGCTAAGATAAACAAAATTCCAAAGTAAAAATTGATATGTCCATGGCTTGAAGTAGAAAACCCATGATCAAACATTTGGCGGATAGCCACAGGCAAAGCTAATGTGACAAGAGCAGCAACAGATAACGCTAGAAAAGCAAAGATAAACAACCAACGATAGCGCAAAAGATAAGGAACAAAAATTGCAAGCGAAGAGAATGAAGATTTTTTATGGGAAGATTTCGTAGATTTTTCTGAATGATAATGTAACATTATAAAATTTCGCTCACTCTATTAAATGATTTATAGCACTTGATACAATGATGTATCTTGAACACTTGTTTTTTGATGCGTGCTCGGCTATAGGAATAAATACTTTAAATCAGTGTATCAAAAAGACAAAGGAAGCGCACTTAAAAAAACGAGTAAGTGTTCTTTCATTCTATAAACGCAAAAGGTTTGACGCATGAAAGCGAATATTCATCCCAACTATCACAAAATTACCGTTGTAATGACGGATGGAACCCAGTATACGACGCGTTCCACTTGGGGAAAAGAAGGTGATACCCTTAATCTAGATATTGACCCAAGAACGCATCCAGCATGGACAGGTGGCTCCCAAACACTTGTAGACCGTGGTGGTCGTCTTTCTAAGTTCAAAAATCGTTTTGGTAATATTGGCATGTAAAAGCCTCCTTCTTATGGGGTACAAAAATTTTAAACAAAACGATTGCAAACGATGGTTTTTTTATCCTGTCAAAGAGTGCACTTTAAATATTAATTCAAAAACGCATCCGACATAAACAGATGGGTCTTAACCCCTTATAAATCATTGTGGTTGCGTTTTTTAAATTCAAAAATCATTTTGAAATACACGCATACACCCCTTCTCATAGCGTATAAAAATCTCAGATAAAATAATTGCAAACTTTTCTTCTTTTTTAGAATTGAACATACCCATGGAGAGGAAATTTTTGCCGCTTTTAAAGCTGCCAATGCATTTGAATTTATTCAAGCTTTACCAAACGTCTTTGATACGCAAGGAGGAGAACGCAGTACCATGCTTTCTGGAGGGCAAAAACAACGCATTGGTATTGCATAGGCGATTTTAAGAAATACAGCCCTCTTAACTGCAAGCCAGCACCATCACACACTTTGCCAGCTCAGAGCAATATCTTTTAAATAATGGAGATCGCTTATTGCCGCACACTTGTTTATTCCGTTCTTTAATGGAATTTTGTTCCTCACGGAAAACAGAACGCCATTTTGTTGCAGTTTCACGGGCTTATTTTAAAGATACATCTCTCAAAGAGCATCCAAGTCCATTTCGCGACGGCGTCTATGAATGCTATAACGGTAAAGCTATTGTGCACCTGCATATTTACGCTTATGAAAAAGCAAGCCAGCAGCATCATTATATTTGCCAACTCGTGGATGTTGCTACAGCCCTTAGCACTTGAGACGATTCATGAGAGGCATTTTAAATCTTTTCTTAATAGTTTTTTATTCACGCGGGCTCTCCCCGCTTGGTACGTGCAAGAAACATAGTTTTGATTGATTCACCATGGAACCGATTTGAAATGAGAGAATCCTATGATATTCAGAATTCTCATTCAACATACAAGACAATGAATTATTATTATAAATCAAAGTGTTACTACTTGATGAAACAACATTTTCTTTAGATGCAAACAGTGAAAAGTTGGTGCAAGATGCCTTAGAAGGGTTGATGCAAAATCGTACAACCTTGGTCATTGCCTATCGTTTTGCAACAATTTTAAAAGCTGATCGTATTCTCGTGATGAATAAAGGCGCCTTTGTGGAAGAAGGAACACACAACTCATTATAAAAAATAATGTTTATGCGCATTTGGCTCAACTGCAATTTTCATCTGAGTAAGTGATCTTGATACAAGAGCAGTATCTTTAAGGGCATAAACAGCACTCTTTTCAGATAGGCTTATCAATTTGAAACTCTCATGGAAGAAAGAAAGGCAAGCATTGAGATGCTTTTCTTTTTTAACGGGCTGTTCTTTTTTCTGCGCAAGATGAAGCATTTTTATAAAAATACTTCATCTGTGTACAGAATATAAAATAATACCCAGTTAAATCGTTATGGACTATTAAGATGAGCAAGGAGTTCTCTTCATAACAACACTGTCACGTTGATTTATAATGATAACGCATTGTTTTTCATGAGAGATCATGAATACCATAGGATTTTCTTATTTCAAATTTGGTTATGTTAAATCAGTTAAAACCATGTCTCTTGCATATACCAAGCAGGGAAGATTGCGTGAAGTAAACACTTTAGAAAGAATAAGTCCTCTTCATGAAGCGTCTCAAGTTTTATGGGCTGTAGTAACATTAGGGGTTAGGAAAGTGTATGATGATGCCGATTTACTAAAAAAGAGCTGATAAATGAGCAGAGAGACACTTTTTATCAATTTTACAAAACAAGGTGAGCACGCAGCCATGTTTTGCTGTGTTAGGCGTTTGAGTACTTTGAACCAATATTGTGGGAGTGCATTTTAAGAATTATAAAGCTCTTCTTTAAAGTGCATAAAGCATAAGAGTAATACAATTAAATACAAATTGTTTTATTTTACCAATAAAAATATCTATATTTTGTGTATTGTTTTTATTAAAATATAATATGTAGTGATTTTCAAATCAGATATACACATATTGATACAATATCGAGGGATCAATAAAAGAGCTGCGTTAAATGTTGGTGAGAATAAAAGAAGGCAAGAATGAATGATCAGGATACTTTCATAGTTATAGTAGGAATAGTTATAATAGGGAGCATAATCTATAGTCTTTGGTTAGCAAATTATCAGAAAAAGCAATTAATTGAACAACTTGAACAGTTTGAGAAATTACTGCAGCTAAAAGATCGAGAGTGCGCGATATACCACGATATTATTGCACAATGGGAACAAAGGCTTGTTAAAAAAACTCAAAAAATATCGCCAAAATGGATTAAACAATGGGATGAAGAAGCAAAGCATTGGGAAAGAGATTTACTGGAGATAAAAAATCCTGAACATTGGCTATCTTCTGAATCGAGCGGACAATGGCCTTTGATGGTAAAAGATATTTGTATGCAAGGATATGGAGAAGCGTGGTTTTTGTATGAAAAGGCGCTGACAAAAGAACTGACTGATGAACATATCAAAAAAATAAATGCGTTCATAATCACTTTTAAGGAAACTTATCTCAAAGCAGTGCGATTGATGAGAAAGAATAGGATCACTTTGCAAAAGTTTGTAGATCCTCTTACGAAAAAAAAACGATATAAACATACAATGTTGTCGCTTCATTGGTGTTTATATATGGTTGATGATATGATTACGGCTGAATATGAACAGCAACTACAAAAAAAGGCTTCAGGATACTATGAAGAGTTAAAGTCTTTGGAAATTTATTATGAAGATATACCTAAATATACAGAATATGAAACGCTAGAAGAGATACTGTCTTGTTGGTATCTTAGTCTGCCTAGAGATGCTAAATTACTATGCATTCGTAAAAGAGAGCTTCTAGCATTATTGTATGATATTTCCAGTGCTTATAAAGCGGCAAGAAAAACTTTTATTTACTATAAGCAGCTTATTGATACGGTAAAAGAAGGATATATGGCCTTTGATAAGGATTGTCGTTACTCCACGGTTAGAAATGACATTGATGTTTGTAGAGAGAAAGATAAAGAAAAGAAAAAGGGATTGCGTATTGCTAAAGAGACTCCAACATATGAAAAAGCCTATAAATTAGGAGTCATAGAATGGATGAAGTGGTCAAGTAAGAAATGTGATAATCAATGGATCTTTTGGAAAATGCTTGTCAAAATAGGAAATTCAAAAGAAAAATTAAAAATCATTTTTGGTGATGAAAAGGTAAATGCACTGGAAGAAGCTATCAAAAAAGATCAAGAACAGTTCGTGAGCGAATTTCAAGAAGCAATTCTCGAGAACAAAAATGTGCATTTTTATAAATCCCATGCCTATTTGATACATACTTTAGAATAATGCTGAAAAGAAGAAGCTGATAACAATTGTATGAATCGGTGAATTTACTGAAACCTCTGTTATCACACGCGGTGGTGAAACATATTGATAAGCAGTGAGAGTAATGTACAGCAGCTCTTACCAAAAAGGAGAGAGTGGGCTCTTCTAGAGTCAATTTTTTTGCGCGCAGTGTAAGAGTGATCTCTCAAGAGAAGTAGGAGAGGCTTTTGCCTCAGGTGCAATAATTGCTTTTTGGGGCGTTTGATTATGATGTTTTTTTGTTTATTGCCTTTTGCAGCTTGTTTGGAGGCGAATTTGAATAACAGAAACGTCAATAAGGTAAGCTATTGGGGATTGCTTTTGTGGGGGCTTATAGCAAGTACATTTTTTGTTCGTAGTGATGTTTTTTGTCACTATCTCATTCGCGAGTTTCTATCGTTTTCTGTAAAGAAAATTAAAAACTCTTTCTTCATGTGTTTGTTTAAGGTTCTAAGGGTTTTGTAAAAAACTGTAAGAGTTAAATACCTTTTTTGAGATTTTTTATAGTTTAATGCGAATGTGTTCATTGCCAGCGATGATATTTTTTTGCGGAATATATCGCTACCGCCTTCTTTATCGGTGACAAAACCACCGGTTTTGCGAACCATTAATATTCCAGCAGCCATATCCCAAATTTGTAGATTGTCTTCCCAAAAGCCATCGGTTCGGCCAGAAGCAACATAAGCTAAATCAAGAGAAGCAGCACCAAAACGGCGCAGTCCAGCAACTTCCATCATCACATTACGTAATTCAATAAGATAGGTTCCATGACCTGGTCGACCAAAATGAGGCATTCCCGTGGCAATGACACAATCTTCTAGTCTGCGCCGTGCAGAAACGCGACAGCGCCGGTCGTTAAAAAAAGCACCACACCCGCGTTCTGCGGTGAAAAGTTCATCACTCACAGGATTGTAAATGACACCAGCAACGATTTTTCCTTGGCTTTCTAAAGCAATGGAAACAGCAAAAAAAGGAATGCCATGGAGAAAATTTGTAGTACCATCTAAAGGATCAACAATAAAACGATGTTGTGAATCTTCGCCAATGATTTCCTCAGACTCTTCCATCAGAAAACCAAATTTGGGGCGTGCTTTGCTTCATTCATTGAAAATAATTTTTTCAGCTTTTCGATCTGCTTGGCTGAGGTAATCTTCTGGATTTTTTTTGAGGCTTAAATGCCTTTTTTGAGGGTTTTTTCTAATTTTAGGCGAATATGTTCATTGCCGGCAATGATATTTTTTTTGCGGAATATATCATCACCACCTTCTTTATCGGTGATAAAACCTCCGGCTTCACGAACCATCAATATTCCAGCAGCCATATCCCAAATTTGTAGATTGTCTTCCCAAAAGCCATCGGTTCGGCCAGAAGCAACATAAGCTAAATCAAGAGAAGCAGCACCAAAACGGCGCAGTCCAGCAACTTCCATCATCACATTACGTAATTCAATAAGATAGGTTCCATGACCTGGTCGACCAAAATGAGGCATTCCCGTGGCAATGACACAATCTTCTAGTCTGCGCCGTGCAGAAACGCGACAGCGCCGGTCGTTAAAAAAAGCACCACACCCGCGTTCTGCGGTGAAAAGTTCATCACTCACAGGATTGTAAATGACACCAGCAACGATTTTTCCTTGGCTTTCTAAAGCAATGGAAACAGCAAAAAAAGGAATGCCATGGAGAAAATTTGTAGTACCATCTAAAGGATCAACAATAAAACGATGTTGTGAATCTTCGCCAATGATTTCCTCAGACTCTTCCATCAGAAAACCAAATTTGGGGCGTGCTTTGCTTAGTTCATTGAAAATAATTTTTTCAGCTTTTCGATCTGCTTGGCTGACGTAATCTGCTGGCCCTTTTAAAGACACTTGCAAATTTTGCACTTCACCGTAATCACGCACGAGCGAGCGTCCTGCTTTCATTGCAGCTTGCACCATGACATTCATGACTGCAGAATGGGCCATTTTTTATTCCTTTATTTATCTTTTTCATTTGCGCGACGCAAATAAATCAACTCGTTGGTGTCTACAATGATACGTTCACCAGCATTCATAAAGGGAGGAACAAGAATCCGAATCCCATTTTCAAGAATGGCGGGTTTATAAGAAGCTGTAACTGTTTGTCCTTTAAGTGCAGGATCGGCTTCAGCAATCGTGACAGCAACCTGATCAGGAAGTGAGATGCCGATAGGCTTTTCTTGATAAAGTTCAACTGTGACAGTCATCCCATCTTGGAGAAAAGCGGCACGTTCACCAACAAAATCCTTTTGGAGTTCAAGTTGTTCATAAGATTCTGAATCCATAAAGACCAAAGCATCCCCTTGTTGATAAAGAAATGTGAAATCCTTTTGTTCAAGGCGCACGCGTTCAACTGTCTCAGCAGCGCGAAATCGCTCATTGAGTTTTGTACCATCAATTAAATTTTTCATTTCAACTTGATTAAATGCACCACCTTTTCCTGGTTTAACAGCATTACATTTCACCGCAACCCACAAGCTTCCTTGATGCTCGATCACATTACCAGGACGAATTTCATTGCCATTAATTTTCATTGTTTCTATCCAATTCCATTTTTGCAAAAAGAGCTCTTCTGTTGTTCTTATATCGCTTTTCTTTGCTACCTTTTAACAGTTAAGCTCTTTTGTTATTTTTGGGTTCAAATCCCCTTGTTAACCTTGCTGCTCTCTCCATAATCCTTGTATGCCCTTCATTTTCTTTGCTCATGGGCATTGCAAAAAAAGAACAAAAGGACCTTTATGTATTTTTGCTTTTCAGCTCTTTGCAAGACCATAAAAAGTGCTCAGACGCAAGCTTTTTAAAAATTTACACAAAATTTTTTTGGGATTTTTTAGAGAATTTATCCCGTTTTATTGTAAAATATCATCATTGATGGCAAAGATATAATTGGTGGCAATAATATAAGTTCCGTAAACATGAGGTATTTTTAATTGAGAGCATGTGAATACGGAGTTTATTATAGTGCCTCATGGGATAGAGCGTGGTGTGCGCTATCGTGTGATGTTAGCTTGCATTTTAATCAGAGATCAGCTGTAAAATGGCTCTTTGTTTTATCGTGGTAAGATCGTGGTAAGAACTCTAAATTTTTTTAAAAGCAGATATTCCTCTGTGCTTGATGCGATTTCATCATAAGGGTACGGAGGCTGTGGTTTTGTTAAGATATCCGCATAGAAAAAGGAAACTGGAACATTGAGAATATCGGCAATTTCTTTTAAACACCCTGCGCTGACACGATTTAAGCCGTTTTCATATTTCTGGATTTGTTGGAAGGTGACACCTAAATGTTGACCTAATGTTTTTTGAGACATTTTCAACATTTTTCGTCTCAAACGAATCTTTTTGCCTACAAAAAGATCAATATTAAGATTTTTGGCTTGCATTTTAAAGCCCCCTCCGAGTGCGAGCGCCCTCGCATAAGTATTCCGGGAGTCTAAAAACACTGAACTCAAATCAGCATTTTGCTTTTAGTGCTTAAAGCACTTGGACATAGCAAAATCTCCCGGAATTCCGGGATACCCGCAAAGCGGGGTCAATTCATGTTTGAGTTTTCGGGTTTTTAGATCCCTATTGGTCGTTGCGTATGCGACCAAAACACTTTTCAAGTCATAAAGTAATTTCGGGTGATTAGCAATAAAAAATAGTTTTTTGATGAGAGGCGTGTTTTTCATTCAAGCAAAAAATGCCTAGGGGGCTGTTTTGTAAAATATGCATGAATGCTTATGAACAGAATGCATTATCACATAATGTTAGCGTATCTGCTCATCAGAGAGCAGCTGTAAAATGGCTCTTTGTTTTATCGTGGTGAGAACTCTAAATTTTTTGAGCAGCAGATATTCCTCTGTACTTGATATAACTTCATCATAAGGGTACGGAGGCTGTTGCTCTGTTAAGATATCCGCATAGAAAAAGGAAACTGGAACATTGAGGATATCGGCAATTTCTTTTAAACGCCCTGCGCTGACACGATTTAAGCCGTTTTCATATTTCTGGATTTGTTGGAAGGTGACACCTAAATGTTGACCTAATATTTTTTGAGACATTTTCAACATTTTTCGTTTCAAACGAATTTTTTTGCCAATGAAAATGTCGTTATCAAGATTTTTGGCTCGCATTTTAAAGCCCCCGCCGGTTGCGAGCGCCCTCGCGTTGGTATTCCGGGAGTCTAAAAACACTGACCTCGAATCAGCATTTTGCTTTTAGTGCTTAAAGCACCTGGACATAGCAAAATCTCCCGGAATTTCTATAAATTTTATCTTTTTGATGCAGAGAGGAGTATTTAAAAAACAGGAAGGAGCTTTATTGCTTCTTTGTGCGCTTTTTCTAGTTGTGCCTTATCCATGCCTTGGAGCATTATTTCAAGATCAGGAGCTTGCATTTTTGCCTCCTTTGCGAGCATATACCATGCCGCTGCCATTATTATATCGCCTTTTGTTCCTGTGCCATCTCGATAAAGTCTTGCAAGGGAAATTTGTGCTGGCGCAATCATGTTGACGGCATTTCTTTGAAGTAAATGAAAAGCACGATGAAAATCTGTTTCTCCTCCACGTCCCTGTACAAGCCATTGCGCTAAAAGAAGTTGAGCTTCTAAGTGGTTGTTTTGAGCCGCTACCTCCATGAGCCTGCGGGCATTACGATCATCCTTTGGTCGATTTAATGTGCCTAAAGACAGAATTTTGGCAGCAGAAACAGCAGCTTCAGCATCCCCAAGAGCAGCACCTTTTAAGTACCATTTTAAGGCTTGCTCGATTGCTTCATTTTCACGACTTTGGGAAGAAACACCAGGGAGAGCTTGTTTTTCACGTGAGGCTTTATAAAGAAGCAGTTGTCCATAATAAAAATAGGCTTCCTTGACGCCTGCATTGACAGCTTTTCGAATAAACTGTTCACCAAGATCTTGATTTTGTTTCATAAAATGACCATCAAACAACATAAGCCCATAGCGTAATTGTGCTTGAGGTTCCCCCTGTTTTGCAGCGCGTTCAAACCATAAAGCAGCACGCGCACCGTCAACAGGAACAGCGCATCCTTCCAGATAAATTCGGGCAAGAAGAGTTTGTGCAAAAGGATCATTTTTTTCAGCACGTCGGAGTGCTTCACGAAAAGCTTTTAAATAATAACCTTGGATGTAATAGTCATAGGCTTGGTCATAGTCTCCAGCTTTTAAAGGCTGAAAAGGTTTTTGTGTGTTTGACGCATCTTGAACCGTATTGAAAGAGCCTTCAAAACCTGAGAATTCTTCAGTATTTCCAGAAGAATTTACAACAGAATTTGCAAGCCCAATCATTCCTAAGATAAGCAGCTTAACGCTTCTCTTGATCATGGTGTTTTCTCCTCATTACCGAACAGAATTTTCACATTTTTCTTTCATCATATCAAGTATGAGCAAAGAATTATCTTGCGTAAAAATACTTATCTTCAAGGATATAAATTTATATGCGGTTTTCTCTCCCGCATCAAAAGTTGTAAAAGGCTGAAAAATCGCTCCACACTTGAACAACAGCAAAAATTTCCATAAATCTCTGCCCCCCACCCTACTCATGGAGATTACGAGGGTGAGAATGTAGCTTTTTATCAGCTTTGTTACAATGACTTATTAAGTGAGAGGTTGTATATCATGTTTTTGCGTAAAACACTGTTGTTTAGGACAGTGATATAAGGCGTAGTAAATTTACTATATCAAGTGTTTTGGGTGAGTGTGATAAATCTTCAAGGTGCTTATCCATAAAACCCTATGAAGTGAACCGCATGAGGGATCAAGCAGTGAAAACTAGTCCTAAGAGACGCTGAACTTTTTACAGATCGGCAACTGTAGGAGCTTTTTTCCTTTGAGGAGTGAAAGGCAAGTATGTGCATACCATTGTTTATGAGAAAAACGACGATTTAGCATCTTAAAAGTTTAAAAGCCCAATGGCTTTTTCAAGTTTAACGGAGGATATTTTTAAAGTGCTCCAATAACAGCTATAATTTTCTTTACACAAGCGCAAAGCATTGCAATAGCTGTTGTAAACTCTGTTCGTTCATCATAGCACCATAACAATTAGCAATGAAAACCACAAAACCTCCGAATTGTGGTATGCTAGAATTATGGTACACTAAATGAGAAGCAAAAAACGTTAAAAATATCCTATTTCTACAAAATTTCTTTTGAATAAACCACCGTGGATAAATTACATTGGAAACTATCCATTTTTTATTACTATGATATTTTAAAAGGTTCTTCTATTAGTGCAGTTGGACAGTGTTTTTTGCCATTGTCTTTCCTTTTATTTTTAAAAAACTCATTTTTTGCAAACAGCGGACTATTCAACTGCTTGAATCACTAAATAAACTAAGTTTTGCATTTAAATCTTCGCACAATAATTCACTAGAGTGTGGAGGATTTTTCATTATTTTTTACCCTTATACTTAAACCTAAAGTCATAACTTATTTTCTCGTACGTATTGTTTCTCATATCGTGATGAAATACAGAAAAATTTGTGCATTCTGGCTAAAAAACAAGAGTTTTTATTGAGGTGCAAATCTCTTTGCCTTTCGCAAGAGCTTTTAAGTCTTTACGTGTAAAAGAGAGAGAACGTTCACATGAAATAGTGGGATCATCTAGGATGAGTACTTATATGAGCACGTAGTTCTCCGTTCACGTTATACTGAAAAAGAGACACTATAGTGCTACTATTTAATCTTATTCTATACCTCAAATTCACACCCATGTTTTGTTGCTTTTGAGGTTGATCTGTATAGATCACATTATATCCATTCCGTCGCAACAGATTGATAAATAAAGGAGTAAAGTTGTCTGCTGTATTATTTTTCTTTATAAGAAGTGTGGTTGTAGCTGGTGGTAAAGGTCTCTTGATATCGCTAATAAATTTGTTAGCGACTAATTGTGCCTGACGCTTTGTAAGACTTTGATCAACATAATTTGATGAATAACTGCCTACAGATGCGCAACCCGCCACCAACACAACAGGTGACAGCAATAAATATTTTAACATCGTAATTCCCCTTATTTATTGTTGCTCTTTTTTGCGAAGCTTCTACACCAGAAATAAGAACAACTTTGCTTATAATTTTACTAGCAATATGTTAGTTTCCACTCAAGCGGTAATTCATCAATAAATAATGGTTCCAGCCTTAACTTAAGGCTTCTTGCAGTGCCTCTTTTAAATAAACTTTTGCTTTTAGTGATTGCGATAAAAAAGCAATCTTTTGCATCTACATGTTAAGATTACATCCTTCATCATCCTTATAAAATGATGCGTACACTGCTCCAGATCAACCAAATAAATTTTCAAGCATTGCTTTTTGAGGGGCGCTTTTTGAAAAATACGCATGAGTGCTTATCCTGTTGTACTGTAAAATGCTATTGTTTGAAGTGTGGTGCTGTAAGGTGTAAAATTTACCATATAGTGTTTTTATAAGAGTATGTGGTAAATCTTCAAAAGAGGGCTTGTCCATACAATCTTGTGAAACGAACCATATGAAATGGGAAGCTAAGAAGAAGCAGTTCTTGAGAAACAGGATTGTTTACCAACCGGATAGGAAAGGGATTTGCATCCTTTGAAGTGTGGGAGGCAAATCAAGAACAGAGAGTATAGCGCTCTGTATCATGATGTTAAAAGTTCTCATTCTGATCAGCGAGTAACTGTAAAATGGCTTTCTGTTTTATCGAGGTTAGAACTCTAAATCTTTTGAGCAGCAGGTATTCCTCTGTGCTTGATGCGATTTCTTCATGGTGGTATGAGGGCTGTTGTTTTGTAATGATATCCGCATAGAAAAAGGAAACTGGAACATCCAAGATATCAGAAATTTCCATTAAACGCCCTGCGCTGACACGATTTAAGCCGTTTTCATATTTCTGGATTTGTTGGAAAGTGACACCTAAGTGCTGACCTAATGTTTTTTGAGACATCTTCAACATTTTTCGTCTCAAACGAATTTTTTTGCCAATAAAAAGATCAATATTAAGATTTTGAGATTGCATTTTTCCCCGCCGGTTGCGAGCGCCCTCGCATGAGTATTCCGGGAGCTTGAAAGTACTGAAATCTAATCAGCTTTTTTTGCTTTTAGTGCTTAAAACACCTGGACATAGCAAAAACTCCCGGAATTCCGGGATACCCACAAAGTGGGGTAAATTCATGTTTAGATTTTCGGGCTTTCAAGACCCTCTTGGTCGTTGCGTATGCGACCAAAACATCTTTTAATTCATAAAGTAATTTCAGGAAATTTACAATAAAAATTAAAATAGTGTCTCTTAACGTGTCGTTTCTTAAAATGGAGGGGTGGCATGTTTTTCCTTCAAGCAATAAAGCGTTCACAAGGGGGGCTTTGAATAGCGCACGCTATCGTGTGATGTTAGCTTGCATTCTCATCAGAGATCAGTTGTAAAAAGGCTTTCTTTTTTACCGTTGTTAGAACTCTAAATCTTTTGAGCAGCAGGTATTCCTCTGTGCTTGATGCGATTTCTTCATGGTGGTATGAGGGCTGTTGTTTTGTGATGATATCGGCATAAAAAAAGGAAAGTGGAACATTCAAGATATCAGAAATTTTCTTTAATCGCCCTGCGCTGACACGATTTAAGCCGTTTTCATATTTTTGAATTTGTTGGAAAGTGACACCTAAAGCGTGTCCTAAAGTTGTTTGAGACATTTTTAGCATTTTTCGTCTCAAACGAATTTTTTTGCCAATAAAAAGATCAATATTAAGATTTTGAGATTGCATTTTTCCCCGCCGGTTGCGAGCGCCCTCGCATGAGTATTCCGGGAGCTTGAAAGTACTGAAATCTAATCAGCTTTTTTTGCTTTTAGTGCTTAAAACACCTGGACATAGCAAAAACTCCCGGAATTCCGGGATACCCACAAAGTGGGGTAAATTCATGTTTAGATTTTCGGGCTTTCAAGACCCTCTTGGTCGTTGCGTATGCGACCAAAACATCTTTTAATTCATAAAGTAATTTCAGGAAATTTACAATAAAAATTAAAATAGTGTCTCTTAACGTGTCGTTTCTTAAAATAAAGGGGCAGCATGTTTTGCCTTCAAGCAATAAAGTATTCACAAAGGGGGATTATGAATAGCGCATGCTATCGCGTGATATTAGCTTGCATTCTCATCAGAGATCAGCTGTAAAAAAGCTTTCTTTTTTACCGTTGGTAAAACTCTAAATCTTTTGAGCAGCAGGTATTCCTCTGTGCTTGATGCGATTTCATCATGGTGGTATGGGGGCTGTTGTTTTGTAATGATATCCGCATAGAAAAAGGAAAGTGGAACATCCAAGATATCAGAAATTTCCATTAAACGCCCTGCGCTGACACGATTTAAGCCGTTTTCATATTTTTGAATTTGTTGGAAAGTGACACCTAAAGCGTGTCCTAAAGTTGTTTGAGACATTTTTAGCATTTTTCGTCTCAAACGAATTTTTTTGCCAATAAAAATATCATTATCAAGATCTTTGGTTCGCATTTTAAAGCCCCCCGCCGGTCGCGAGCGCCCTCGCATGAGTATTCCGGGAGCTTGAAAATACTGAGTTCTAGTCAGCCTTTTTGCTTTTAGTGCTTAAAGCACCTGGACATAGCAAAAACTCCCGGAATTCCGGGATACCCACAAAGTGGGTTCATCTTTACGCTAGAACTTAGGGTTTTCAAGGCCCCTTTTGGTCGTTGCGTATGCGACCAAAACATCTTTTAATTCATAAAGTAATTTCAGGAAATTTACAATAAAAATAGTTTTTTACTTACAAAATTTGTTTTTTAATGAGAGGCTATCTTCCTCTTAAATTTCTCTGGAATGATTGTCAAAATCATGACATTAGCCCCCGTGTTTTTTGAGAGGGTTAAAAAGCCTTAAGTTTCAAGATCAAAAGAACTTTGGACGCTTAAAAGTTAAAACATTTTCAATTCGCTAATATTAACAACATAGCCAAGAGTAATTATCTTCAATATTCAGGAATAAAAAGGACATATGTTATAAAGATCACCCTTTCTCTGCTAATTTCAGAGTTCGAAACCATTGAACAGGAAAGCAGCTACACTGCATGGCTGCGCGATAAGGTAGCGAGAAGTCTTGCAAATCCATATCCTCCTATTCCGCATGATGAGGTTATGGCTGAAATGGAAGTTATAATCAGTCAGCTTGAAGCTGAACAGAAAAAGTGATGCTTCCGGTTGTTTGGTTGTCTTCGGCGCGCGACGATTTGCGTCAGATGTTACCTACATTGCTCGCAAAAATCCATCCGCTGGGGCGCGCGCCGCCGAATGAAAAGGTTTTTGGAAGCATCCGTACTGCCAATTGGCTGAACATCCATATTTATACAGACAAAGCGAGAAGATATCAGGATTACGAGAAATTGTAGCACATCCAAATTACCTTATATTTTATTGAGTAGCTGCACATCAAATCGAAATTGTAGCTGTAGTACATGCCCGACGTGAATTTCCTATTTTTCTTTAATCGAATGAGAGGCTATCTACCTCTTAAACTTTGCAAGTCCATCAAAATTATGACAACAGCCCCGCGTTTATCAAAGAGACTAAAATGATTTCTTCTACGGTAATGAATTGCGGTCCCTTCATTAAAATTTGCACAATTGCTTGCTGTTTGAAGAAGGGTGGGGGGTAATCGTTTCTTTGAGCCTATAGAATGGGTGTGTCTGTGGAATGTGGTGGGATGCTACGTGGTTTTAGGCGTGCGTTTTAAAAAATAAACATAAGCATTATTCAAATTTAACGTGATGCATGAGTAATTGCATTTGTATTAAAAGAGAAATCAGCTTCTTCTAAGCGCTTAATAAGTTTAGGGAATGTTTCTTTTACCTGTTCTTTAAAAGAAAGGTAGTAAACTCCACCAACATCTGAAAGCATTTCAATGCCTTCTTTTTGTAGAATAGCAATCCTCTCAAGAGGAAGTGCGGCAGCTAACATGCCCATTTCGAAAATAACGTTTTGTCGTGCACGGGGTTGAATTTTTTTTTCACCTTGAGATATAGCATAACCCATGTCATCATGCGTGAGGAGTACAATACCAAAACTTATAGAACTGTCACAAATTTCTTTTTTCAAAGTTTGAATGATGGTTACACCATTACCACTCGTATTTTGTAAAATGTATGGTTCCAAACCAAGCTTGAGAAGAGCATTTTCAAGGTCCTTTAAGGAATAACGATCATGACCGTGAACGATAAAGATTTTTTTATTTGAGGTATTGGAAGCCGTTTTTGAGAAAAGAATCGTTGATGTTTCTTCTATATGCTTTGCTAAATCTTCTGTTAGCTTTTGTTTTATGTTTGCGCTGCCTTGAACTTGAAGTTTTCCTGTGCTTTTAAACCAATTAGTAGTGCCTCCTTCGTAGGTTTTGATCTGATATCCTTCAGGGGAATCATGTTTTAGTAATTTACTTTCTATGATTTGATATCCACACTTGCAAATTATGTTTTTAAGATCTTCAAACGTTCCGCTATATCGCATTGTTATGTCCCCTGCATATTTGTATCGTCAGCTATTGGTATTCAGTACCAATATTGAAAATGACCATTTTCCCCAATCATAATGCTTTGTCTTTATAAGACATTGAACGAGAAAGTTTCTATGATCCTTTTTTCTATATATTATATGAAAAAAGACGCTAGTTTTTTTATCAATTTGATTGAATTATTAAGCAATTTTATTGAGTTTCGAGGTATTCTCTTTATCTGTTATTGTGTGTTCTATATAAGTAATATAGTGGTGAGTATTTGGATTTTTATTAACACTTTATTTATAAATTCTCCTCCTATATTACAAGGGGGTTTTCTCACATTTTTCTTGCATTGTTTTAAGCAGTATTAAGGGGTTGTCGTTCCCAAAAATCACTTCTTCTACAGCAATGAATTCACATCCAGTCTTTAAGACTTCATCAAAGGTTGAAAAATCGCTTCCTGCTTGCACAACAGCAGGGATTTCCATAATCTCTGCCCACCATGTTGCTAACTGGAGATTGCGGGGGTGCGCATGGGGTTTTTTATCAGCCCCTAATTTGCCAAAAAATAGATAATCAACACCTGTTTCCGCTGCAAGCATAGCACTATGGCGATTGCGTAAATTGCCAAAGCCTATGATTTTTTGTTCCTTTTGCTGATTTTTGAAGCTTTCAAGAGCGTTAAGATCATCTTCTATGTGTAATCCATCAGCCTTTATGCGCCCAGCAATGCGGCTGTCATCAGCGATGAGAAGGGCTGCGTCATGATGTTGAATATCTTCTGCGTAGGTTTGCGCTTGTTGTTGTAAAAAAGAGCTATCTTCTTTCAACTTTTCAGAATCATAGAGGATGACGCATGCAAAAGACTTTGTTTGCAAAATTTGCCGCAATAATGCGTGTGGGGTGTTGCGCCGAACATCAAGTGTTAAAATCAACTGAGGGAAAAGAGGTGGATCAATTGGTTTATTTTTTTGTTGTGTCATGTCAAATCCCTGTTTCTTAGAAAAAATAACGCTTAAAAATTAAAGTTTCATTCTATTATGATTATTTGCGATGAAAGTGACCACCATTTTCACCTAATTTAAAGGATTTGTGGGTGTGTGGAAGCCTGTTTATGAGAAATGAGAGTGTTTTTAAGCATAATATGTTGCCTTTTTGTTGTGATACACGTATGGACGCTTTTCGTTCTTTTGCCTTTAAAAAACTTTTGCTTTAAAAAAAATAAACGCTTAAAATGAAACTTGACACTTAAAAAAATGAAACTTGACACTTAAAAATTAAAATTTCATCCTGTTCATGCTTGTTGGCAATAAGGGTAAGCACCATTTTTATTGGGACTTCAAGGGGTTTGTGACGTGTGGGAGTCCACTGATGAAATACCAAGGTATTCTTGAGCATAATACTCAACCTTCTCATCGTGATACACGCATTGATGTTTTTCGTTCTTTAGCCTTATTGACAATTTTCATCAACCATATTCCCGGAACTCTCTATGAGTCTTTTACTCATAGAAATTTCGGTTTTTCTGATTGTGCAGAAGTATTTGTTTTGCTTTCAGGGGTTTCATTGGGGTTAAGCTTTCATGCGCGGTTACAGCAAAAATCCTTTGCTTTTATTATCCGAAAACTTTGGTACAGAGCTCTGCAGCTCTATGGTGCATACCTTTTTACGACTTTTGTCACGTTAAGCCTTTTTTTAGGGGCATTTTTCTTATGGCGAACAGAAAAACTTTTATCAATGAACAATGTGGGACTCTTTTTTAAAGAGCCTGGTATCGCATTTTTAAGTACCTTAAGCTTTGGGCACCAGTTGGGATATAACAATATTCTTCCACTTTATATCGTTTTGATGTTTTTTGCGCCTTTTATCCTTTATTTGAGTTGTAAACAGACAAAATGGCTACTTTTGGGCTCCTTTACACTGTATCTTATCTGCGGATTTTATAAAATTGCTCCTCCTTCTTATCCTATAGAAGGAAAGTGGTTTTTAAACCCTTTGTCTTGGCAATTCTTATTTGTCATAGGATTGACCAGTACTTTAGCGCTTAAACAAGGAAAAAAAATCGCTTTTCAGTCTTTTTGGATTGTTTGTGCGGCAGCGTATCTCTTGTTGGCGCTGTTATGGGTTCGCTTAAACTGGTGGGGCATTTTGGGCTGGCTTGGCTGGTCTTCCCCGTTGATGAACTTTAATAAAACCTTTTTAAGCTTGCCACGTTTACTTCATGTTCTTGCATTAGCCTTTCTTATTCTTTCTTTGCCACATGTCAATAAATGGTTTTATGTCTCTCCAAAACATCCTTTAGCAATCTTAGGAAAACATAGTTTACCGGTCTTTGTAACGGGAACCATTTTTGCGATGTTTGGACAAATTATAAAAACAGTGATGACAGAAACGTTTTTTTCCGATAGCCTCTTAATGATAACGGGTATTGCTTTGCAATTTGGAGTCGCTTACTATTATGAAAAACGGCAATCTTGGCAGTGGTCTTTTTCAAGGAAACTGATCCGTTTATAGGAAAAACGGTCCTATGGTGTTTGTTAGGCGCGTTAACCTTAGTATAAAAAGCGCGTTGCGCAAAAGATTTAAAAGAGGTAGCAATTTAAAAAAAAAGCATTCTATACAGCAACAAAAGAAACTTTTTAATACTCTATTCGTTAAGGGTATGATTTTGTGCTGATACTTGGAGTATAAAAGCGTGAGTGTACATAAACGTCCATATGATGAACCTATTATCATGATTGAGCATAATGCTTTTGAAAATGCTTTTAATCGTCTCTATGAAGAAACAATGGCGCTGATTGAAAAAACCGCAGCATACATTGACTCAGAAGGGAAATTAGTGGCACGTTCCCTTTCAACAGAAGTTTCTGCAATCTATGCGAAAGAGGCTATGTATTTAAGTACACGACTTATGCAAATTGCCTCTCAACTCCTTCTTCTTCGAGCAGAGCGCGAAGGGGAAATGTCATCAGAACAAATAAAAAAAGAAATTGTAAAAGTATCTCTTCATACACCAACATTGGAACTTGAAACCCCTCATTGGCAAGAACTGCCAGAAACTTTTCGCCAATTTGTTGCTCATTCATTGCGTTTAGAAGCGCGCATAACCTATATGCGTGCTGGGTGGGAAACTGCGGCCTCCTGTGCTCTAGAAGATGATAATCCAGTAGGAAAACAAATCGAATTGCTCAAAACAGCCTTTAGGCGTTCTTAAAAAGTATTTCCTTGCTTTGTACGAAGAGGAAATGTCATCAGAACAAATAAAAAAAGAAATTATAAAAGTGTCACTTCATACACCGACATTGGAACTTTTCCCTTTTATTGGCATGAATTGCCAGAAACTTTCCGTCAATTTGTTTCTCATTCATTGCGTTTAGAAGCGTGCATTTTTTTCATTTAGAGATGCGGCTGTAGTTTAAGCGCTTTGGTCAATAAGGAGCGGCTGTATTTTGAACGATGATAATCCAGTGGGAAAATAAATCGAATTACTGAAAACAGCCTTTAGGCGTTCTTAGAGGTACTCCCTTGCTTTGTGCGAAGGGGAAATGTCATCAGAACAAATAAAAAAAGAAATTGTAAAAGTGTCACTTCATATACAGACATTGGAACTTTTCCCTTTTATTGGCATGAATTGCCAGAAACTTTCCGTCAATTTGTTTCTCATTCATTGCGTTTAGAAGCGTGCATTTTGTTTCATTTAGAGATGCGGCTGTAGTTTAAGCGCTTTGGTCAATAAGAGGCGACTGTATTTTGAACGGTGATAATCCAGTGGAAAAATAAATCGAATTACTGAAAACAGCTTTTGGGCGTTCTGAGAAGAATAGCTTCTTGCCTCTTTCTTGCGATATTTAGAGCGGTATACCCATTTTTTTTCAACCAAAATTTCACAACTAAAACCAATCTAGAGTGCTTTTTTCTGCCTAATTTCTATTTGAGCGTAGGAAATATCTTGAGTTTATAGCTGAGAGGGAGATAGGTATTGATTTCGAATTATGGCATGGAATAGGGTATGGTTGGTCTTTGTGGAAAATCGACTTTGGTTAATTGCAGCTAGAACACTTTCTGTTGATCTATCTGTGATTTTGTTTTGGCTCTGATAATGATCTGGCTCTAAGATAGAGCAGAGGCTTGTACATCAATTTATTTATGCTCTATAATTTATGCCTATAAAAAAGCGTGTGTTAATGAGGGACGTATTGTTTCAATTTTTAGGTTTTTCTTGTTTTTAATGGGCGTTATGTCTCTCACGTACAATAAAATATCCAAGATAAATTGCCATATAATGCCCCATATACGCCATGCAATATTATGGGATTGTGATAGACATATTAAAAAATACTTCCCAATTCTTATTCACCTCCATACTATAAAACTCCGTCATTTGACGATATAGTTTTTGCACCTGAACTACCTAGCAAATGAAACTCATCGAGAAGAGCCGTATCATTTACAAACCAGCGTAAGTTAAGAATTTTCATTCCTTAAGACGGGAAAAAAGCCCACCCCAAAGATTATATTCATCTCCCACAATTTCAAACATCATCAACAACAATAATAACGCTTGAAAATATGCCCTACCGCCATTTTTATCCTTATAACACAACAATACGCCCCTCTTCCCAACTCTCAAAAATCTCTACGCTTAATAAAAGAGAAAGCCGGCACCATCACACACTTTGCCCACCCCCATTGTTGCGATAAGCTCTCAGAACTTAAAACGATTTATAAGAAGTATTTTTAGTCTTTTCTTATACAGTTTTTGCCCACATGGCTCACCCGCTTATAACGTGCAAACAAATAGTTATGATTGACTCAACATAAACAAATTTCAAATAAGGAAAATTTACAGTTTTAGGGATTCTAATTCAAGACAAATAACGCTATATTATCATTATAAATCAATATATTGTCTATTGAGTTGACAATGCATAAAGCCAACGATATTTGCATAAAAACACAAAACATATTCACCCATCACTTTTTTATGACATCCAAACAGATAACTTTTTAGGTCTACAATCTTATTCGATTCTACTGGCAGTTTTCCCATCAATGCCGCACCATAACCACAACTTCTTCAAGATAACGACCAAAAGCAAATTTAACAGATAACATCACCACATCCCGCTCCCAAATTTGATGTCCAAACACCTTGCTGTTTCTACAATGGGCGATAAAGCAATAATGGGCCGATTGGGGCGTTCACGAGGCGCCGCACCCCTGTTATCCC
>NZ_JBHIQI010000001.1:381985-418647 GCF_042196465.1 Bartonella sp. AD13SXNS | reverse complement strand
CCAAACGAGAGCCAAACGCCGTGCTGTTTCTACAATGGGCGATAAAGCAATAATGGGCCGATTGGGGCGTTCACGAGAAGCGCGCACCCCCGTTGTTCCTGAAGCCGTATAGGCAACGATAGCGGATAGCGCAAGTGTTTCAGCAATCTGACGCGCAGCAAGAGAAATCGCATCCATTCCTGTTGATTCTGGTGCTGGATGTTGTGCTCCAACCTGAGCGGCATAAGTATGATCTTGTTCGATTTGCCGCGCGATTCGATCCATCATAAGCACAGCTTCTTCAGGATAACGACCAGAAGCAGATTCAGCAGACAACATCACCGCATCTGTTCCAGCATAAACAGCTGTCGCAACATCTGACACCTCTGCGCGTGTCGGAACAGAAGATGTGATCATTGATTCAAGCATTTGTGTTGCCACCACAACAGGCTTTCCAGCTAAACGACAAGCTTTTATGAGCTCCATCTGAAGTGCAGGAATCCTTTCCAGAGGCATTTCCACTCCAAGATCTCCCCGTGCAATCATAATGCCATCAGATACATCAATAATCTTCTCTATATGCTCCAAGGCTTGAGGTTTTTCGATTTTAGCCATCAAAGACACCTTGCTTTTCGTCAACCGACGTACCGCTATAATATCTTCCGGACGCTGAATAAAAGAAAGCGCAACCCAATCAACAGGCAGCTTTAACAGAGCCTGAAGATCCTCTTTATCTTTTGACGTCATCGAATCAAAAGGCAAAATTGTATCGGGAAAACTGACACCCTTTCGATCAGAAATACGGGTTCCAGCAACTACGCGACACTGTACAGAATAACCATCACAAACTTGCGCACGCAGTTCCACCCTTCCATCATCAATCAACAACCGATCCCCTGGTTTAACAGCCGAAAATACATCCTCATGAGGGAAAAAAACACGCTGTGCATCACCAAGAACATCGCGATTATCTAACGTAAAGCTTTGCCCAACACGCAAATCTTCTTGCCCCTTAGCAAAACGCCCCACACGCAGTTTTGGCCCCTGAAGATCCACTAAAATACCAATGGGGCGTCGAACTGTTTTTTCAACTTCTCGTATAGACTTGACCAAATCACCCAGCATATCACGATCAGTATGGCTCATATTAAGACGAAAAACGTCTGCCCCTGCCCTAAAAAGCTTTTCAATCATCAAACGAGAAAAAGAAGAAGGACCAAGAGTCGCAATAATTTTTACTTTACGTGCACGTTTCACGGTGAAGAATTTCCTGAAAGAGAAGGTATAACTGAATTGTTTAACAAAGACTCATCCGTCAACTGTACCATCCAACTGGTTTGATTTCCGGTATCGATCTCTTTAAATTCAGCCTTTTGATATCCTCGAGGGAAACAATCATGAACCCCTTGAATGGTAAACTGGCTATCTTGCACACACATGGTCACAGAGCCTGCCCAGTTCCCTTTTTTTTGTGCCCCTTCCGCATAAAAATAATAAAACCGTGAAGCAAGAGGCCCCTCAATTAAAGTTTTACACTCCGTCACTGGTACAGTCCACCAGCCTTCACTCACCCACCCTGAAAATGTACGGTATCCAAGAGCAACCCCTACAGACTGCTGAGTTGTATTACAAACCCTAAAGTCAGCTTTTGCAAAAACAACAAGGGGAAACAAGAGCAAAAGGCTCAAGAGAAAAACTTTTAATCCTTTCTGAAGCACCCAATATCGTTTTTTTAAAATCACAAAACTTCCTCTATAATGCCAAATTCTCAAAACAAATTACACATTTCTTTTTTTTAAAGCTTTTCAAATCTAAAACGTATATTTTTATATTTTTCTTTTTATAGCCCTTTTATCAATGCATATATTTTAAAAATTTTACAAAATATTTAAAGTCAATTTGTAAAAAAACTGTGTAGCTTGATTTACTTTTTGTTTTTCAAGCTTTTTCAATACAAATTTATCGTTGAAAAACAACTTAAAACATATAACCTGGAGAAAAATATAATGAACGATACAGTAACTGATAAAACACACGCTATATCCGTAAACCAATTACGCTCTTTTATCGAACGTATTGAACGCCTAGAAGAAGAGAAAAAAACCATTTCTGATGATATTAAAGACGTTTATACTGAACTTAAAGGCTCTGGTTTTGATAGTAAAGCCGTTCGCAGCATTATACGATTGCGTAAAAAAGAAGAACATGAACGAATGGAAGAAGAAGCAATCATTGAGCTATATAAAAATGCGCTTGGTATGAATTAACACCATTGAGAACATTGGAAATTTTCCTAAGAAAAAATGGAAAATACAAAAAAGCGAATGAATACACAAAAATTTCAACCAACAATAAGCAGTTTGTGTAACTTGTAACGAGACTATCGGTCACAGAATACACAATATTGCAACAGCCCTCACATTTAAAAGGATTTATACAGAGAATTTTTATTCTTGTTCTTCAATCATTTTTATCCACATAAACCCTCACTTGTATGCCAACCTATGCCAACCCAGTTTGTGATGTGCAAGAGAGGTGTTTTTTATGATTAAATATCTATAGATTTTAAGTGAGAAAGTTTTCCGATATTGAGTACTCTCTTCCTTCAAATTGAAAAAATGAATTATGATTGATAAATCAATTCATTATCTACGAAAAGAAACATATAAAGTGGTCAGCAGTTGAAATCCGCTAAACGAGATTCTGAACTATTTACAAAAGAAAAGGTGGTTAAGGATCTTCGTCTTTTAGGATAGGGAGAAATTCAGCATATTTGCACATTTGATAAAAAGACCCTTAACAAACTTTATTCGAATCTATTAACGGACTCATAAAGATCATTGATTCGAGAGGTTAGAATGTGATCTCTCCATTTTCCAGAAATCATCAAATAGTCTTTAGCATAGCCTTCTTTTTCAAAATGAAGGCGTTTTAATAAACGTTCGCTTTTTATGTTCTCAGGTCTATAATTTGCCATCACTCTATGCAGATGATAAATATGAAAGATATGGCGTATTAGAGCCGATAAACTCTCAAACATGAGACCTTTTCCTTGTTGTTTTTCATCAAGAGAAAAACCAAGATGACAGGCTTGAAAAACACCCCGAACCACATTTGTAAAATTCACAACACCAATAATTGTGTTTTTATTTTTTAATCGTACGGCATATCGGTATGCTTGTCCCTTTGCACTTTCACAAGCAAATGCATTGGCTCGTGTTTCCCAAGCTGTTAGGCTGTGGTAACCATCAGATCTAACAGGTTCAAAAGGACGCAGATGATTCGCATTACGGAGGAAATAAGAAGACAGTTCAGCTGCATCTTCTAAACCGATCAATGTGGAAATTGTTCGCTTTGTTTTAATTGCCATCATTTTCTCCTCCTAGAAATGTTGCAATAAAACGTTGATTTATCCTGGCAAATCATCATTTTTAAACTCAAATCATAACGTCGAATACAGTAAGCTTTTCTCATCACAACACTTCTTACGTTAGAATTAATGAGGATCATTTGCTTTTCCGTCATAAGCGGGGGTGGTATGTTTAAAGCATAAGGTAAAGACAAGGGCATATTTCTTACGAATGCTCTCAAATTCCAAAGGAGTTGCAAGCAACATTGGGGACTGGCAAGGTATGCAATGGAATTGGCGTACTTCCATATACGAAATTTTGAAAAAACTCACGGCAAAGGTAGTTTTGTTTCTTTGCCTTGTAAACGAAGAGCATGCTTGTTTTGCGCTATCATATCACTGTCCCCCGTATACAAATCCCAATAACCATCACCTTAAAGTGCTATATGTTACAGTACGATCTAAAAGTCTCTACCATAACTCGTCAATAATACTCTTCCCGCTAAATCAGCCACAAACTCTCGTCACAAATCAAAGAAAAGCGATGATGCAATACAAATCTTTTAAAATTTTAGATATTACCGTGAACACGCTTCCATTTCTTCGCGTAAAATTTCAAGTTCTAGCCATTCTTCTTGCTTTTGTGTGCAAGTATTTTTCTTTTTTTCCAACGCTGTTGATAAACGCTCAAAACGCTCTTTATCACTGCGATAAAGGGCTGGATCAGAGAGTTCTTGCTCAATTTTTTTGATTTCGTCCTGCAAAACAGCAATTTCTTCAGGCAATTTTTCCAATGCATAAACCTGCTTATAAGACAATTTACCTCGTGTTTTTTTCTCCCGCCCTACCAAGCTATGATCTGTTGATGAGTCCTGCTTTGAAAGCTCTCCCGCATGAGATTTTGAAGGTACTTTACGCTGCGATAGTTCTGTTTTTTTGCGTTGTAAACGAAGAGCATGCTGGTTTTGCGCCATCATATCACTATAGCCACCCGCATACAAAACCCAATGACCATCACCTTGAGGTGCCAACATATGGGTTACAGTACGATCTAAAAAGTCTCTGTCATGGCTAACCAACAACACTGTTCCTGCAAAATCAGCAATAAATTCTTGCAACAAATCCAAAGTTTCCATATCCAAATCATTGGTCGGTTCATCAAGAATCAAAAAGTTTGCAGGACGCGAAAGAAGGCGTGCAAGCATGAGGCGTGCTCTTTCTCCCCCTGAAAATTCTTTAAGGGGTGTGCGTGCTTGTTCAGGCAAAAATAAAAAGTCTTTCATATAAGAAACCACATGCCGCTCCAGCCCGTTGATCACAAGAGTATCTCCCCTTCCTTCCGTTAAATAATGCGCTAAAGTTTCTTCTTCATTTAAAATACGTTGCTGATCAAGCAATGCCATAGAGAGGTTATAGCCATGCCTCACCGTTCCGCTATCCACAGCTTCTTGCCCAATTAATGCAGAAAGGAGCGTTGTCTTTCCGATACCATTGGGCCCGACCAAACCGATTCGATCACCCCGCTGAATGCGCAAAGAGAAATCTTTCACGATCATGCGCTCACCATAGGATTTTGAAATTTTCTTTGCTTCAAGCACCAATTGCCCAGACTCATGACTTTTTGCTGCTGTCAAAAGTGCATTTCCTGGCTGCCCTTTATAGGTTTGATGACGCTGTCTTAAGTCTTTTAATTCGCCTAAGCGCCGTACATTACGCTTACGCCGTGCGCTCACGCCATAACGCAACCATTGCTCTTCACGGGCAATTTGGCGCCCCAATTTATGCTGTTCGATGGCTTCTTCTTCCAGTGCTTTATCACGCCAATTTTCAAATTCTGAAAAACGCTTTTCCAGCCTTTTGGTTGTGCCACGATCAAGCCATACCGTTGACCGCGTAACATTTTCTAAAAATCGCCGATCATGGGAAATCACCACAATCGCTGAACGCAAAGAAGCCAAAACAGCTTCCAGCCATTCAATAGTTGGTAAATCAAGATGATTGGTTGGTTCATCTAAGAACAAAATATCGGGTTTTGCAGCAATGGCCCGTAACAATGAAACACGCCGCTTTTCACCTCCCGAAAGCGTTTCCAATTTTTCCGCTCCCGAAAACCCTAAATTTGTGCGAAGCGTATTGATCCACTGGACATCAGATGTATCGTCCAGCTCCGCTTCCATATAGGCATTAATATCTTCAAATCCGGAACAATCCGGATTTTGTGAGACATAACGGAGCGTCACTCGCGGGTGGCGAAAAATTTCGCCACCATGAGGTTCTAATATTCCTGCGGCAATTTTTAACAGGGTCGATTTTCCACAACCATTACGGCCGACCAGCGCGATACGCGCCCCCTGCTCAACCGATAAAGAAGCTTGATTGAGCAAAGGTGTTGTTCCAAAGTTTAGGAAAATGCGGTCAAGCCGCAGTAATGGCACCACCATTAATGAACGCGGCGCGGACAAGGTGCTTTATACATCACCCCTCTTGCATCACGGTAAGCACACAATTGCCGTACAGGAACTCTCTGCCCACAAGGTGCTTGGTAAACATGCCCTCGACGACCACGATACGTGCACAATTGTGATACCTGTCTTTGTTGTTTTCTTTGATTTGCGGCGGCACCGGTTACTGTTCCAGCCAAAGCACCAAATGCTGCACCGGTAAGCGCTGCTCCAGCCGTACTTCCACCAATAGCAGTTCCAGCCAAAGCACCGATTGCTGCTCCTCCTACGCCGTAACGTGCAACGCGTTCATCGTTTGTAGTACAAGCGACTGAACTGAAACCAATGGCTGAAACAACGGCCACTTTAAAAATTGATTTTAACATATCAAAACCTTTCCTTCTCAAGATCAATACATAAATATCGTTTATGTCGGCACTTAATCACTAGAGCCCCCCCCTGCCTTATTCAAAATATATTGGAAGAGCTTTATGGAATAGGCACAGACGCTAGCAATATAGCTTTTCCAAAACCTAAATGGCAAGAAAAGGTTCCACAAATACGGTTAGAAAGTGTTAAAGAAGAGCCAAATGACACATTTTTATCACAAATCGGCCATTTTACCCCTTTAAGCGTTAAGCCTTTTAAATCAGAAAAACCGATAATACTAAACAAACACCCTTTAGGCAAATCATATGAATGAAGTTTTGGCAAAACCGGCCAACCTTCTTCCAAACCACTTGTCAACAACACTGCAATGCCGCTTTCAGCTATCATCAACGCTTGCGTCATATGAGAAAGGCTATGATCACTTCGCTCCCCTCCCAAAGCACCGCATAAAATAAGCTTTTTAGCACCCTTTTGCAGCGCTCTTTCACATGCCAAAGCACTATCTGTCATATCTTTATCAGAGGGAAAAACTTCACGAGGAATATGACTATATTGGCGGATTAAATTCTCATCTGATGAATCAAAATCTCCCAACCACAATTCAGGCATCACATTAAGCATTGCCGCATGACGCATACCACCATCCGCAGCAATCACTCGACTGTTTTGAATTTGATTAAGCAAACGATCAGTGATACAAACGTCGCCATTTAACAATATCGTAAATGTTGTCATGCCATTCTTTGCCTTTCACAAAATTTCCTTGTATAGTGCACCCTTTTGTAAATGAGAGCCATTTTTTATAAACAATAACCGTGATATAGCCAAACGAACCCTTATCCTTAAAGCTTGTCTTACAAAAATACACAATACAAAGATACAAATGAGATTTGCCAAATTACACCGTCGCAACAACATGCATCGTGAACCCATGCACCCTATTTTTCAACGAAATTTTCTTTTTTGCCCGCCCATGTGTAGAGCAACTTTCATAAGTCTCATGCTTCTCCTTTCCGCTTGTCATGCACCCCTTTCTCAAAATGACAGGCTTTCTTCCATTTCTTCTAAAACGATCAAACGTACCAACAACCACAATATCTATGTCACATTAAGCGCTCTGCAACACCCACGTATTTTACAAATGTATGGTGGCGCTTATCATGATGCAAAACTTGAACACCTTTTAGCAAAGATTGTCCGTAAACTGGCAGTTGCATCACATAGTTCTCATCAAAGCTATTCTGTAACAATTTTAAACTCAGAAACTGTAAACGCTTTTGCACTCCCCAATGGTTCGATCTACATCACTCGTGGTATGCTGGCATTAGCCAATGATTCTTCAGAAGTTGCAGCAATTTTAGCCCATGAGATAGCACATATCAGAGCCAATCATGGTATTTTACGCCTACAAAAAGAAACTGAATTGAAGATGAAAAATCGCATATCCCCTCGTCTTCTTTCTTCTATGGATCAAAAACTTCACACCCCCATACAAAACAAGCAACAACTCGCACAATTTTCCCGTAATCAAGAGCTGGAAGCTGATTCCCTTGCCCTCGAAATGCTCCAACAATCAGGATATGATCCATTTGCTTCACCGCGCTTTCTTCAAACAATGGAAGCCTATAGTGCTTTGCGTAATATCTCTGGCACCCAAAATGCCTCTCTAGATTTTCTAGCCTCTCACCCAACTACTCCTCAACGCATTCGGCTTGCGATAGAAAAAGCGCGTAAAATCAGTAAAGGGAATAGTAAAATATCCGATCGTGATTCTTTTCTCAAAAGCATTAATGGCATGATTTTTGGAGGAGGCTTTTATACAGGTTTTGTACGAGGCAACCAATTTATTCACCCACAATTGCGCATCGCTTTTTCTGTTCCGAATAATTTTACAATAGAACATTCAGCACACACTGTTTGGGCCAGTGGGCCAGATAACATTGCGATTCGTTTTGATGCTATTCCACATCCTGCTGGACTATCTACAAGTGACTATTTGAAAAGCGGAGGGATTATTGGACTAGACCAATCATCCATCCGCCCCATCACAATTCAAGGACTTACAAGTCAATGTTTTCAAAACCAGAGTTTACTTGGAGCACATGCCCGTGCGACCCATGAGCAATGGCAATTTGATGTGGTTGTCATTTTGTTTAACAATCATCTCTTTCGTTTTCTGACAGCCGCCCCATATAATTCTCAAAATTTTGCAGAAGTTGCCCAAAAAACGGTACAAAGCTTTCATTCTCTTTCTTCTTCACAGTTAAAAAAATTAAAGCCCTTAAAAATCCGTGTTGTCCGCGTTCAACAAGGAGAAGATATTACAAACCTTGCAAATAAAATGCAACACACACCAGAAAAAGAAAAACTATTCCGCATTCTCAACGCCCTCTCACCAACGCAAACTTTACGTGCAGGAACAAAGGTTAAAATTATCACAGAATAAATCTTTTTTCTCTGCTACAGCTTTGATTCTTTTCTGTCTATATCAAGCCCTGCTCTTTTAAAACATATTCGAAAATGAAATGAAGCACTTTAAAAACCAACGTCATCATGCCTTCATACGACTCTGCTTGATACATACCTCCTTAAACCGACCTCCCCCAACTCTTCCTTCGCTTTGAAAAAACCGCGACAAATACCCACAAGGAGGCGCATTCCTCGACAAATCTGATTCCCTCTAAAACCAACTTCATCATGCTCTCATACGTCCCCATTGATACATTCTCCCTCATCCTCCCCCCCCAAAGCCTTTCACTGCTTATATATCGTAAGCATCTTCTGAATGAATCGTAAGGAGAGCAGAACGCAATTTTTGCAAAGCTCGTGCTTCAATTTGGCGCACGCGCTCTTTTGAAATTCCTAACTTTTCACCGAGGACTTCTAGAGTAGCCCCCTCTTCATTGAGGCGACGAAAGCGAATAATTTCTAATTCCCGTTCGTTAAGAATTTGCAACGCATCGTAAAGCCATTGTGTACGCCGTTGACCATCAATCACTTGCTCAATTAAAGCATCAGGAAGAGGACTCTCATCCACCAACACATCCATCTTCGCAATGGGATTATCACTGTTCTCAGAAACAGAAACACTCAAGGAATTATCAGAACTGGAGAAGCGAAAATCCATTGTTTCAACATCACGCACAGAAACGCCGAGTTTTTCAGCGATTGTGCGAAAAATATCCTGTTTCGACAAAGCACTATCATCCTGCACCAGTTTTGCTCTCAAACGCCGAAGATTAAAGAAAAGTGCTTTTTGCGAAGAACTGGTTCCACCTCGAACAATTGACCAGTTTCGCAAAATATAATCTTGGATAGAAGCACGTATCCACCATGTTGCATACGTTGAAAAACGCACTTCCCGATCAGGTTCAAAACGTGCAGCGGCTTCCAATAGTCCCACATACCCTTCTTGTACCAAATCCCCCAATGGCATTTTGAAACGCTTAAAGCGATTAGCAATAGCAATCACCAAACGCATATGAGCCGCTGCAATTTGATGCATGGCATCATCATCGCGTTTATCTTTCCACCGCAGAGCCAAATCATGCTCTTTTTGTCGTTCAAGATAAGGTGCTTGCATAGCAGAACGCATCATATTACGTCCTAAACTTTTGTCTGCATCGCTATAATTTTTGCTGCTTTTATAAACAGCATTTGAAAGATTACCCATAATAACCCCTTGCGATTAAAATTATCAAAATTGATTTGGCAACGACATCATTGTTCTCTTTTCAAAAGAACGCAAAAGTTGTTCACTTCTGTGAACACTACTTTAGCGTGTAATTTTATAATCGCAATTGTTTTTTTATTGTTATGGTAAAACTTCTTGTTATAAGACATAGTTTCACCTCTAAAACGCCTTTGCAACACGCCCTTTAGCCTATGAAATGTTTGAAAAAACTTTCTCTTCACTTTTCATGACAAAACAGCAAAAAAAAATAAAATGATCAGACAAAACAAATGTTGTTTTTTTGATGACCGATTCCGTTTCCTTTTCAATTGAGAAATTTATTTATGCTTTCAGCTTTACAATACAACTAATAAGTGTAATTTACAAATATTAAAGCATCCTAACTGAATGCAAACTGAATAAAAAAGAATCATTTAAGTTTTAAAGACGCAAAAAGAAACAGCAAAAAACGACAAGAGTGATTGAAGCAAACGTAACAAACGTGTAAAGAAATAACAGCATTATGAAATTGTCGCACAAAGCTTTTTACCAGTGTCGCACTGAGAAAGAAAATGATCATGGATAGCAAGATTGTTCAACAGAATGAGATTCTTCAGGATGATATTCTCATTGAAAAACACGGAAGAGGTAAATTTGAAGGTTTTCGTTTTTATGCCGACAAAAACAATCCCGATCAAACGACTGAGAATCAAATTTCGACAGAGACAAAGAATGAAGATTTGATTCTTGCTTTTTCCAAACGCGCAACACGTTTTTGTGCTTGTGCAAATGGAGATCTTACCCTTAGTTCTGATGGAATTGTGCGCTGGATTGGTCAACCGGTAGGACAACTTGTAGCAACAGAAGATTTTTTCAAACCAAAACTAATTGTTTTAGCAGATGCACAACTCACGGGAGAATCCCGCGATAATGTTATGAAACGATTAGAGCGCTTTGTAACCTTTCATTTTGAAACAACTTTAAAACCCCTGTTTGATTTGCGCCATGCTGATAATTTGACAGATTCAACAAACAGTCTTGCCTCACAACTGGTTAACTCTTTAGGGATTTTACCACGCCGTGAAGTTTTAGACATTGTCAAAAGCCTTGCGCAAGAATCACGTGCCGTGCTTCGTCGTCTAGGCGTACGTTTTGGCGCTTTTCATATCTATGTTGCAGGAATGCTTAAACCAGCTCCCGTCCAAGCCATTACCCTCCTGTGGAATCTTCAAAATGTGGGACAAGACCAAACTGGTTTGGGTGAAATTTTTGCAGCATTATCTGCTGGTCGAACCTCTTTGATTATTGACCCTACTTACAACCGCCAATTTTATCAATTAGCCGGTTACCGAATTTTAGGACAACGTGCAGTACGGATTGATATTTTAGAACGTCTTGCCAATCTTATCCGCCTTGCTCTTCATTGGAAACAAGGAAGTACTCCCAAACCCGATGGTGCCTATGACGGCAAAAGTTTTTTTATTACACCAGCCATGATGTCCATTCTTGGAGCCAATGGAAATGATATGGAAGAAATCCTCAAAGGACTTGGCTATCAATCGAGCAGCATAAGCAATGTTGTTTTTGAACAAAATCTCCTTACACATAAAGCCTCTTCCCCTATCAATGGAACAACACAAGATGTTCCTGCAGCAGAATGCGTTGGCAGCCAATGGCAAACAATCAGTATTTCAGAAACAACACAAGAAGAAAAGAGGACTTCATCTTCTAACCTCTCATCCTCTTGTGTTGGAAAACACACCAATCACACCTATCGTTTACCAACAGCTGAACCTGTTGGAAATTTTGCCAAGCCTCTCCTCCCAGCAACAGAAGATAAGGTTGTTTTATTATGGCATTATAAGCATCAATTTCACCACAACGCACAAAAAAAACGTGATAAATCTGGAAATAAGTGGCAAAATAAATCGAAGAGCGCTGTAGAAAAAGGAGAAAACAGGAATGAAAGTTCTCCTCACGAAGTACCATTACAAACAAAACGTTCTCATAAGTTCCACAAATCCCAAGGCAAACGTGCGAATCATAAACCTTTTCAAAAAGAAAAGCTCCCTAATCCTGATTCACCTTTTGCAAAATTAGCTGTGCTACGTAATAAACTTGTAAGTAATAAAGATACAGAAGCACTTTCCTCCAAAGATCACTAAAATAATAAATGGAGGTAGATATTGACTCATGTAGTAACTGATAACTGCATTCATTGCAAATATACTGATTGCGTTGAAGTTTGCCCTGTCGATTGTTTTTATGAAGGTGAAAATATGCTTGTCATTCACCCTGATGAATGTATCGATTGTGGTGTGTGCGTGCCGGAATGTCCGGCGGAAGCCATTATCCCTGACACCGAACCAGGGCTCGAAAAGTGGTTAGAACTTAATCTTAAATATGCGAACAAATGGCCTAATTTAACGTCCCGCAAAGACCCTCTTCCTCAAGCAAAAGAAATGGATGGCGTTCCAAACAAATTAGAAAAGTATTTTTCAGAAAATCCAGGAAGCGGCGAGTAGTAATGATACAGTGTACAGCTCCTTCTTTCAACAATTGAAAGACTTTTCTCGTAAAAATAAAAAAATCCTTAAGCGAAATGATTGATTCTTTTGATATTTGATGTTAGTGTTATTTTAACATGATCATCTTTCTAAGTATTTTTCTTTACTTTTTGTAGTAAAGCGATGTATTTTCGTTGGATTTAAAAGTACGCGGCTTTTATGCTCACTTAATTGATACAATATACTTGGCTAAAGAAAACTCAACCCTCAGGTTTATAACCTGTTTTCCGATACATTTGTTGATCATAAGGGAGTAAACTAAAATATGGCATCCCAACATGGAACGTCCTCCAAGACTAAAGAATTTGCAACCTCTGAATATATCGTTTACCCTACGCATGGAGTAGGACAGATTATAGCGATTGAAGATCAAGAAGTTGCAGGACACAAATTAAAACTTTTTGTCATTCATTTTGCGAAAGATAAAATGGATGTCAAAGTCCCCATTGCAAAAGCCCTTTCTGTTGGAATGCGTAAATTATCTGCCGGTGATTCCGTTGAACGCGCCTTAAAAATCTTACATGGGAAAGCACGTGTTAAACGCACCATGTGGTCACGCCGTGCACAAGAATATGATGCTAAAATCAACTCAGGAGATCTTATTTGCATCGCCGAAGTGGTCCGTGATCTTTTCCGCTCTAACCTACAGCCTGAACAATCCTACTCTGAACGTCAACTTTATACTGCTGCTCTTGAAAGAATGGCCCGCGAAATTGCGGTTATTAATAGTATTTCTGAAACAGAAGCGATCAATCTCATAGAAATGCATCTCTCCAACAAGCCAAAACGTGAATTTAAAACTGAGAGAGAAGAAACAGATGAAGATAGCAAAGCTGTCTACGCTGCATAATAAACTCCTTTCATCATAACGAAATATTTTGATAAAACCAGCAAAGAGCTGGTTTTATTTTTTGAGCATCCTTTGTCTCTTTAAGGATAAAGTTTTTTAATCAGCGCACCAATCCATAAACAGTCTAAAACTTGTCCGTAAGATCCACCTACTGCCTCCTCATTTTCTTATCCTTACAGATAAACATTGATTTATAACGATAAGTAGATATTGTTCATATTAAATTAGATCCTCAAATAACGTTGTTTGGGGTGGTATAACCCATGTAAGACTTGAAGCATGAGGTGTTTTTTATGAGAATATATGATCAATATTTAAGGCAATGGTTTTTGTCCATAGAGCTTATATTTGTGACATACATTTCTCAGTGAAAGAATGTGATCTTTGCCAATATCGCATTGACGAATAAAAATAATCCATTGTTTTGCGCTTTGAACGAAAAGCTTATCGTGGGATTGTCTCATTTCACATCTGTTCTATGTTGAATTAATTACAACCCATTTTCCTACACATTATAAGTGGGGATGACATGGAGGTAAAAACTATATAAGAAAACAAAAAATATCCGTAATGAACCATCTCAAGTGCCAAAAGCTTTAGGCAACATGGTGGCTGACAAATAGAGCATATAATGAAAGTGATAGCTTGCTCTTTTATAAAGCATAATGACGACAATACCCTATGAAGTTTATACACCTCACTAAAACTTTACCATTATACCATTCATAAGCGCCGTTATAAAATAGCTACAACAAACATTAAGAAATATTTCTAAAAAAAAACATGTGAATATACAACACAAGCATATTTTATCTTGATCGTTTTATTTTGCATGAGAAGCATACCCCTAGAACGTGATAAACAAAAGCGTGAAGCAATCTCCATTCTTTAAAAGACATCCCTTTAGATACTTTTGAAAGCTGTAAAGCTAAATTAAAAAATAACAATAAGAATGAACGTTGGCATTCACTCTTGCAACTTCATATTTTTCCAAAATAAGGCGATATTCTCATTATGCAGATTACACAAAAAGATAGATTCAATATTCTTACGCCAATCGGACACATAAAGTCTAAAACGAAATCATAAAGCCTTTAAGAGTCTCAATCTTTGTTTTGAACATACTGCTAAGAAGTGGATATTAATCCATAGAGAACAAAAAAGCACAAACTTTACAAGGTCAGCAATACCATAAAACCATTAACAAATCAGCTATGGATTGGAGCGCCATACCAACTTTGATAAAATAT
Organism: Bartonella sp. AD13SXNS; assembly: GCF_042196465.1. Taxonomy (NCBI): domain Bacteria; kingdom Pseudomonadati; phylum Pseudomonadota; class Alphaproteobacteria; order Hyphomicrobiales; family Bartonellaceae; genus Bartonella; species Bartonella sp. AD13SXNS. The sequence continues at coordinate 404,148 of NZ_JBHIQI010000001.1, read as the reverse complement.
TTTGCGAAATCCCATGCATGACACATCTAATTATATGTTTTCTTATTTTTATAAGCTGTTCGTAATAAATCCTTTATATCCATAAAGATCAGAAAAATATATGAACAATTCTTCGCTTAAAATATAAAAAGAAAGCATGACATTCATAGAAAAATCTCATATGCCTTATCATCAGAAGGACTAAAGCTTATTGAATAAGTACATCCTCTATCTTGCAGCCATCTTCTTTTTTCTGCTTATAAGGGAGCACGCTGGCACTATCATACACTTAAGCCCCCAATATTGCAATTAAGCCTTGCATTTGAAAGCGTTTATTACAGATATTTTTTGCTTTCTTATATAGTTTTTACCTCCATGCCATCCCCACTTATAATGTGTAGGAAAATAGGTTGTAATTAATTCAACATAGAACAGATGTGAAATGAGACAATCTCACGATAAGCTTTTCATTCAAAGCGCAAAACAATGGATTATTTTTATTCGTCAATGCGATATTGGCAAAGATCACATTCTTTCACTGAGAAATGTATGTCACAAATATAAGCTCTATGGACAAAAACCATTGCCTTAAATATTGATCATATATTCTCATAAAAAACACCTCATGCTTCAAGTTTTACATGGGTTATAACCACCCCAAACAACGATTTTTTTCAGTCTAATAGGATTAAAAAACAAGTCCCCCTTACAATAATATATTAATAGAATTAAGAACGATACAAATGGAATATACAGTTTTATTATTATGACAACATTGATTATTTTTATTCTTGCCTTTTACCTTCTCCAGAAGAGAACTCTTTAAGAATCTTCTTAAGAAAATGATTCCACTACTAAAATAACTTATATCGATACCAATAAAAAGCTCTTCACTCAGTTATCATAAAAGAACTGTATACGAGCAATCCTTTATAACTTCTCAAAAAAACGAGAAAATCATCTCCAACAATGGAATCATTTTCTATGGAAAAATCTTAAACCCCACACACTCATCTTAAAGCGAAAACACACGCTTTGCCCACACATTCACCGACATATCAAAGGAAGCATAATCTTGAGAGATAAAAACACTAAAATCTTAATCCCTAAAACGGAACGCCCGCGATACATTCCTGTTTTTAAATCAATATGATGAGGGCGACGCAAGGGCGCCTCAACATCCATCTTAAAACGAAAACACACGCTTTGCCCACGCATTCACCGATATATCAAAGGAAGCATAACCTTGAGAGATAAAAACACTAAAATCTTAATCCCTAAAACGGAACGCCCACGATACATTCCCGTTTTTAAACCAATGCGATGAGGGCGACGCAAGGGCGCCTCAACATCCATCTTAAAACGAAAACACACGCTTTGCCCACGCATTCACCGATATATCAAAGGAAGCATAACCTTGAGAGATAAAAACACTAAAATCTTAATCCCTAAAACGGAACGCCCACGATACATTCCCGTTTTTAAACCAATGCGATGAGGGCGACGCAAGGGCGCCTCAACATCCATCTTAAAGCGAAAACACACGCTTTGCCCACGCATTCATCGATATATCAAAGGAAGCATAACCTTGAGAGATAAAAACACTCAATCCTTAACCACTAAAACGGAACGTCCACGATACATTCCCGTTTTTAAATCAATATGATGAGGGCGACGCAATTCACCAGAATTTTTATCCTCGATATAAGTCGGCGCCTTCAGAGCATCAGCCGAACGGCGCATGCCCCTCTTCGCTGGAGAGGTTTTTCGTTTAGGTACAGCCATAAAAAGACACTCCAAATCCATTAAAACAGAAAAAGCAATGTCAAAAATGACAATGCTTCAGTTAAAAACACCATAAAATTTGAAGAGGTTATACACTGATAAAAAAGAAGAGGCAATGTCAAAATGATCTTTCTTGTGCCAAAAATGATACAACAATGATTAAATAAATATCAAAAACACCGAAAGATTTGACCATTTTATACACAAATGAAAGCGTTTTCATAAAACTTTCATTCAATTTTTATTTGGATTTAAAAGGGATTTGCACATACAGTGGAAATATGAACCAAAAGAGAAATTGATTTTTTAATAAAAACCTATGCAAATTTATGAAAACGAGAAAAAGCAACAGGTTCTTTCTTTAAACTTTATAATTTCATTTTTGTAAAAACAAAGGAAGCAAGAATGCACGAATTTACCACCCTTCTTGCAAAACATGGACACACCGTTGAAAAGCGGCTTGATACCCTGTTAAGTGATCAAATCCAAAAGGGTGAAATTTCACGCCCTAAAAACTTAATCAAAGCCATGCGCTATGGTGTGCTGAACGGTGGAAAACGCTTGCGTCCTTTTCTTGTAATTCAAAGTGCTGCACTTTTTGATGTCCCTGTAGAACATTCTCTTGATGTTGCATGTGCCTTAGAATGTATTCATTGTTATTCGCTCATTCACGATGATCTTCCTGCTATGGATAACGATACACTTCGGCGCGGCAAACCCACCGTTCACATAGCATTTGATGAAGCAACAGCAATTCTCGCAGGCAACGCCCTTTTGACATTTGCCTTTGAAATCATTGCCCATAAAGCTAGTAATCTATCTACAGATATTAGAATCAAGCTGATCACGTCTCTTGCACAATCGGCAGGCTTTGGTGGTATGTTAGGTGGCCAAATGCTGGACCTTGAAGCTGAAAAAAGACCGCAAGAAAGTACTGACATCATCACTCTACAACACATGAAAACAGCAGCCTTGATAAGCTTTGCTTGCCAAGCAGGAGCCATTATCGGCAATGCTTCGAAAGAATTGACAGAAAAACTTGCTGCTTTTGGAACATACCTTGGTTTAGCATTTCAATTAACCGATGACCTTCTTGATGTCACCGCCAGCAGTGAAGTTCTAGGCAAAACCGCTGGGAAAGATGAAACGGCACATAAAGCTACTTTTATTCGCCTTTATGGCATTAAAGAAACACAAAAAAAACGCGATGAACTGATTACAAAAGCAGAAGCACTTTTACATCCTTTTGGCACCAAAGCAAAACCGCTCCAACAAGTCGCCCGCTTTAGTGCAACACGCAAAAATTAAACTTCACCCGCCCTATTGTACATAGTGTACACCTTCATCTTTGTTGAGTGCATAATAGATTTTTCAAAGAGACTTCAATATCGTAGGTCTGCATTATAGCTCCTATCATGAAATGGATGTGCCAAATATTGAGAGGTGTTTCATTAAAACAAGCGCGCGTGAATTGATAACACAAATACATTCTAGGCATCCTATTGTGCTTGAAAAACGCCCCCCTCATCAAAGAATGAAAGAAACAAAAACGGTAAAGCAATGCGTAATATCCACGCTTTAAAAGATATCGCCATGGATGCTTTAAAGCCGAATAAAAAACAACCGTAAAGAAAGAAACTGGTTTTTTCTTTTATATCTTTATCTTCTGACAATAAGGTAAAAAATAAACAGAATAAATATAAAACAGGGCATTTTATAAACCCGCAAAAGACAATAAAAATGCCGATTGGCTTTGTAGCCTTATCAAAATCATCTGTTGTTCATTGCCAACCGTAGAAGTACACTGCCCTCTCCGTATAGAGTCGTCATTTTTATGCCTTTTTACGCTATCTTGTCGTAAAAGATCAAATATGGCTACATTTTGTAAATTCACTCGTGTATTGCTTGCTCTTTAAAAACACTTTTACAAAAATGCTCGTTGTTTAGGTTCAGGTATCATTTTTTTGAAGTCTGTATTTCAGAAAAAATGAATATAATCGCTATTTCGGCTTTCATATCGCCCAAAGAACAAAGCTTCTTACCCCAATTTGCCCTGTAAACAGTCTGGATTCTTGTCGAGTAGATCCCACCTAACTTTCCACGCATGTGATTCACTTAAACTAAAGAATCGATATATTCACTACGCACTTTAAAAAAAATACTTAATGTATCAAGCAGGCTACCTTCAGCACACTTCAAATAACAGTGTTTTTACAGCATAACAGGGTAAATAAAGTCATCAGTTTCAATAACACGAAAGAGCAAAGCAGTATTATGACCGACATCTCTTTTCCTTCGCAAGGCAGCTACAAATAATCTATCGTTATTCATACTGAATTAGAACCCTAAATACCATAAAATTCCCTCATTTCAAATCTGTGTATGTTGAATCAATCAAAATCATCTTTTTGCACATCACAAACGGGGAAATCCGCGTGGATAAAAAATATTAAAAAAAGGAACTAAAAAAATACCTCTTCTGAATTGTCTCAAGAACCAAGAGCTTACCGCAATATTGAGGGGCTAGAAAAGTGAATGATAGCGTCGGTGCGCTTCTTCGAAAAGCAGAGATATTTTTACAAAAATGTGTAATAACTTCAATTTAATAATAATCATCGTGATTACTGTGCAACTTTAATTCATCACGCTCTTTATCTCGTTTATTCAATTCATCACATAAAAAAAGAATTGATAAGATTAAACAGAGCATGACCATTGCAACAGAAAGATAAAAAAAGTCCTTACTATTATATATAATAGAGCAATCTAATTTATGATAAGTAGTTTTTTCAACCCAAGTGCAAATTTCCTCCTTTAAGTGCAATTTTCTTATTAAGATGAAAAGCATCATTGTAAATGAACCTATGCCTGTTGCCAAAGCTGGAAAATATGTCCACCTTTTGAAGCCATAATGAACAAATATGCAACATGGATAAGAAAATGCCGCGATTATTAAGACTATTATAGCCATTTAATATCCTTCGAGAAAGTTTTGCCCATTCAATATCATTTATAAATTTCTCTTGATTGCATCATGTTATATATCGTGTGGAGCTCTCTGCAAAAACGTGCTATTTTTCTAGTATTTTCACTATAACCAGCGTTCATACTAGACACGAGGTCAATCATTTGTGTTGTAGAACTGATGCCATTTCCGCTTGAAGAATTAAGAAATTTTTTCGCGTAATCAATCATAGGGTCAGTAGAATTCATAGACATATTATAGGCCCAAATAAAATCGCTTTCTCTCCAATTATAATCATAACGCAAACTGCTTATGACATTGGGTAACATTGCCCATGACATCTCCTCATTATAATCACCACGCAATAAATTAACAAAGCGTCCACATAAAACAATCAGTATGTGACGATGCCATATAATATCAAATTTTGGCGCTATATTCTGATAGCCACGGCTATAGATGAAGTTTCTTGCTTGTTCTTGCTTTTGAAAATGTTCAAAAGCGCCGTAATTTTTACTGATATATTTTTCGTAAAGTCTATCGTACTGTTCTAGACTATCCACGCGCGTACATCCCAACAATACAAATACAGAAAAAAGAGTTATAAATGTTATAATAGGCGTTATAGATAACGATTTCATCGCTTTACCTTTTAATGACTGTAATTTGCAGGACTTAACAGATTTCATCAATATGTGTTTATTTATTTTTGTTTATATCAAATTATACTTAATGGTATTATTGTGCTTAGTTTTATGATCTCTCAAAGAAGAAGATACCATTCAAAATCCGTACAAATAGGTTTTCTTTACTATCTGGAAGTATTTTCTAACGTCAGAACATGCAGAGTTCACTCTGCAACCAAAGAGAAAATACCCCAAATAAGAATGCAAGATGTAAGAAAACATCTCAATAAGATGACGTGTATTTTAAAAGAAGCAATGGTAAAATCCGTTCACTATACCAACACTAAAATCCGATCATCAGAGTATCAAAACGATCATGAGGGAATTCTTATGAGGACAGACTAGAATTGTCCTCCCGCTTATTAAACACTGCCTAGCAAGACATTTCCAAAAAAGACAAGCGAAAATAGGAAATTTGTTTATGTACTATCACCATTCCTTAACAAGCGTAAATAAGCGTATAATCCGGCACAATCATGTTCTTTATCTGCTTCTCATCTTGCCAACAACTCCTAGCGTTCAAGAATATTCATGAAAAGCCTTTTTACTTCTTTTTTATGATTTTTACACTACGCCCACTTATAATGTACAAGAAACATGATTTTGATTAATATACATAGATTTGCAATAAGAAGAACGGACAATATTCAGCTTTCTCATTCAACATGCAAAAACAATGATAAGACTTATAAATCAAAGCCTTGATCCACTATAATACCCGATGAAACATGCGTGATAATGATAAGTAAATATCCTTACTGAGCTTTTTTGAGATTTCCTTCTAAAAAAAATACTGCCAACAAGTAAATCAATAAATAAACAGAAAAAATATAAACAAGCGAGAAAAAGCCAAATATATTGACCATATACGCACTCATGTAAAAAAATACCAATAAGCTAAACCTCCCAACGGTTGACAAAAAAGATTCATACGTAGCCCTGAAATGATCGCTAATATTATCATGCAAGACCACTTCTACACGAAGATAGGTGTACCTAATGAGATAAAAAGTCATACAGACTAAAATGACAGCAATTTCTTTTCTTGGTTCAAAAAAAGCGACTGTAAAAATCATGGAAACTGAAAGAAACAGCAATAAAATAAAATTCATTCTTTCACTTAGTTTTGTAAAGAGAAAACTAGCCAAGAGCTGAGAAAGCAATATCAATGAAAATGTCACACCAAGATCAAAATAAGTGACATTAATATGATGATCTTTAAATATCCACTGCCAATACTGCGAGAATATATTGAAAAAGATCAATGAAAAATAAAAGCATAAAGAGATATAAGGAACTTTAATAAAAATAGACAACATCTCTTTAGCATCATAAATGAGAGAATTCGCTTTATTTGGTTTTTTCTCTCCCTTCAAGTCATCAAGAAAAAACAAACCAAAGAGTGCTGTCATCAACATTAAAAACGCCGCGATATACCATATATATTGGCTAGAATAATCAGCAAAATATGCGCCAATTAAACTGAATATAAACATGCCGATGTAATTATATTGAGAGCTCGCTCCCAGCACTTTTTTAGTCGATGTCAATTTTGCTTTTGCATATTGAACAAGTAAAGCATTATAGGCGCCAGCAATCAATGTCAGCGATAAAGCATTAAAAGATTCTGCCAAAAGAAATCCATAAAAGCTTGTAGAAAATCCCATGAGACATAGCCATGTAGCAGCAAAAGCCGCTGCCAAAACAATCGATATTTTATAACTTTTTCGATCAGCAAAATATCCCAGAGGAATATCGGTAACCATCATAATAAAAGCCTGAAATGACTTAATGATCCCAATATCAATAAGTGTTAAGCCTTTTTCAAGCATATAAAAGACAATAAAGGCGCCTGTTAAAATTCTTATACCGTTAAATAAAAAGCCAAATGCTAATATACTGGTCATGCATTCCCCCAATAACACCCAAAAAGGCACCATATACATCATTTTATATCAATATAAAAAGCTTATATTTCACGACAAATAGGGCAATAACCGCTATAAGGATCTTCAGTCCTATCAATTTTATAGCTGGAAAAATTAATAAATAATGTTTTTTCTATAATTTGACATTTGTCAAAATCCGTTAAATATTTTACTGCCTCAAGAGCAGCCAAAGAACCAGCAACCGCATTATACGGATCTATCAAAGTATTCATATAGTTTTGCTTAATAGTCTTAACAAACTCAAACTCATGGATATCCTTCATATGATTCTGATTCACACATGCATAACATCTTGTTTTACCTGGAATAATCAACGGGCCAACAATAGCATTTACCGTGGCCGAAGCAGCATATAACAGCGCGCCACCCATATTAAAAGCAGCTTCGTTCATTAAATGGAAAAAAGCTGGCCTTGGATTATCTGCTGCGCATATAACAAGATCAGCTCTTTCGAATAGACGGCATGCCTTTTCTATATTATCTATTTTTTCATCATAGAACTCATATTGAGTCGAAGGACTAATATATGGAGCTTTATCTCTAGCAACATCAACCTTTTTTTTACCTAAGTCACTATAATTATAGAGTATCTGTCTAGATAAATTTGATTCTTCAACAATATCAAAATCATAGCTTTTAATATGTCCTGCCCCCATAGCAGATAATGTATAAAAAACGTAGCTTCCACATCCACCCAAACCAACTATAGTTATCTTAGCATCTTTCAATTTGGAGTTAGCTAAAAGGGCATTGTCAAAATTACCTGATACATGCTTGAATAAGTTAATTTGCCTATCAAATCTATTATACTCGCTCTCACTAAGCCCAGCTTTTCTAATAGAATCCTCCTTTGAAAAGGGGGGTTCTATTATTCTATTATCAAGCATATATTTTGCTAAATACAAAAAATCTTCGCTTTCTGCAGTATCTAGGTTACATTTCAATATTATATCACCTATGGTATTCTCTGCATCAAAACACGCCAAAGCTTTTATAACATTCGGTGACGTACCACTCATATCAAGAGCTATAACATTTGTAGATCCGCCGCTATCAAAACCTCATCACCTTCTTGCCTCGCTGATATGGTATACGAATAAACATACTTGTTTTTATATAGCAAATTCATTTTCAAATCTCCCCCTAGCAAGCTGAAGATCTACATAACTCAACAAATCGTGCAAATCTCTTGTGTTATCAAAATTAAAATTATTGAAACAAAATTTACGCCCATGATACTCTTCAAGATATTTTATATGTAGCCTTATAGCATTCATTTTTTCATCTATTGAGAGCTCACCCAAGCTTATATGATGAAATCTACGAAAAAACGCCGCCCCCCCTTGAATATGTGCTAATTCTGCAGAAGTGATCGCTATAATGAGCTTTAAATTCTGTTCCAGCATAAAAGGTTTGAATAAACCCATAGCACCAATACCTCCATCACTTCTGGTATTAGCGATTGAATGCTCTTCATCAATAAACAGAGCGACATTCTCATATGGAGATACGGTTTCTATTAAAGTTCCGATTTTTCGTTCAAACTCCCCCCGTAATCCTGTATCAGATATCACGCTTCCTAAATTAACCTCTAGTATGACATATCCATTCAACATAGGCTTAAAACTGATTAAGCCTAAAAGCTAACTCACGCACAAAAGAAGTCTTTCCACATCCAGCAGGACCAGAAATAACGATACTTTTCTTATAAGCGCAAAACAAAGAAACTATCGCTGTTCTTATCATTTCTTCGCGACCAATATATGGAGATCTCTTTCCTAAACCAAGGACATTCAAATTGACTCTACTTTCTCTCATATCGCGAGCCAATAATAGCGCCTCTTCATTTTGTAAATAAATATTAGCCCCAACCGTAAATAGAAGGGGTCATACCCCCCTTCCAATATTTTTAATTATGATAATACAGAATCGCAAATCAAAGATTTTACTTTAGCAGATGTAGAAGAATAAGACTTGATCTTCGTTCCTAGTACAACTTTATATTATTTTAACCCCCTTGTTTAAAATAATATTCGGAAGAATAACCTCTCTTTATTTTAATTTGGCATTTATATTAAATTATGCCAATTAATAATTTGGGATAGTTTATTCAATTACAAAATTGCTCAAGCCATATTTTTTATAGTGTCTCAAATCTATAATATTTGTTCGAAACGGATTTTTATTTTTCGAAGATAAGTATCTCCAACCATCTGCACAGTTTATGATTTTTTGTACTTTTATGAACTTGCATAGAAGGCTGTTATAGCAATACAAAGCTTTTTTGAGATATTGAAGTATTTGAAAAAACAAGTGCAGGCCCCCACAATCTTCAAGCAATAAAGCTTTTGTAAAAAAATTAAACACTAAAATTTGAAAGGAACTCAAATTACCCTATTAATTGGGAAAAATTCTAACAGCACGATCCAGCTTTTCATGGAAATTCATAAAATTGTTTGAGATAATGTCACGTTTAGTTTGCTATTGGATCTGTTAGAAGACAGTGTTATCAAGGAAACATGCTTGACAACAGTGAAGAAGAGCCGCAATTTATGAACGATCATCTTATTCCAACATGCAATCACGATGAGGACTGAATATTGATTTACAAGCAAAAGCAAAACCTTGAATAAAGAAAAAATGCAAAAACTATCATTGATAATGTTTTGAAGAAATAAACTTCAAGAATTTATTTCAACCCTGTCCAAAGCGTGTATGAATATAATCACTCAAAAGCGCTTCAAATTCTTCAGCAATGTAATCACCCCGCAAAGTTTTTACCTTTTGTCCCTCAATAAAAACAGGAGCCGCTGGACTTTCCCCCACTCCAGGCAAAGAGATTCCAATATCCGCATGTTTTGATTCTCCCGGTCCATTGACGATACATCCCATCACAGCCACCTTCAAACTTTCAACCCCAGGATATTTTTCACGCCAAACGGGCATATTTTTGTGTAAATCCGCTTCAATTTTTTGTGCCAATTGCTGAAATACTGTCGAGGTCGTGCGACCACATCCAGGACAAGCAGCAACAACAGGCAAAAATTGTCGAAACCCCATTACTTGCAAAAGTTCTTGTGCAACTTTGACTTCTCGTGTTCGATCACCACCAGGATCAGGGGTTAATGAAATTCGTATCGTATCACCAATCCCTTGCTGTAATAAAATGCCCAAAGCCACCGAAGACGCCACAACCCCCTTTGTTCCCATCCCTGCTTCTGTCAAACCCAAATGGAGTGCATAATCACAACGCTCTGCCAGGGCAATATAGACAGCAATAAGATCTTGGACATCACTCACTTTAGCAGAAAGAATAATTTTATCACGTCCCAATCCTAACTCTTCTGCTAAAGCAGCCGAAAGCAAAGCCGACTGAACAACAGTTTCCCGCATCACTTCAGCCACAGATAAGGGTTTTTCTTGCTGTGCATTTTCATCCATAAGTCGTGTTAACAACGCATTATCAAGAGAACCCCAATTCACACCAATGCGAATAGGTTTATGATACCGACAAGCAATCTCTATAATTTCCGCAAATTGGCGATCTTTTTTTGCACCAAAGCCAACATTTCCAGGATTGATGCGATATTTTGCAAGCGCCTCAGCACACGCAGGATGCTCTGATAAAAGCTTATGACCAATATAATGAAAATCCCCCACCAATGGGATAAAAAAACCTAACCTCTCCAATCGCTCCCGTATTTTTGGGACAGCAGCTGCTGCTTCATCGCGATCAACAGTAACCCGAACCAATTGAGACCCAGCTTGCCAAAGAGCAGAAACCTGCGCAACAGTTGCATCAACATCCGCTGTATCTGTATTGGTCATTGACTGGACAACAATCGGGCTCTCCCCCCCAACGATCACATCACCAACAGCAACACCAACAGACCGACGACGCTCAAGTGGTTTAGATAAAGGATAGGTCGTACTCATCAAGTCCTCAAATTTTTAAAACCTGCGCTATCAATCATCGTTTATATCGACTTCCTTCGCGCCTCAAAGGACGAAAATTATACCACCCACCAATCTTAACAGATTGCTCTCAAAAGATTTCACCTGCTAATCACTGAAGCAAATCAACCCATAGGGACTCTTCATTCTATAAACACACCAGATCCGTTTCACAATTCCTGTTCAAGTTTATACTTTTACACTTGGTTGCTCCAAAAAGAAACTGAAATCAAACAGAGATAATAGTGTATTTTAAGTTGCATGTTTATACTCTACATCAACATCATCGCAGAACAGTATTTTACAACACACTAGATAACGCTTATCAAAGCGCAATTTTAAAATATTCATGAAAGACACCGCCTAATGTTGCGACAGCCCTTGGCTCTTAAAGCGATTCATAAGAGGTATTTTTACTCCTTTCTTGTATAATTTCACACCATACACTCATCCTGCTTGTGATATACAAGAGAATGATTTTGATTAATTCAACATAAAACAGATTCAAAATGAGAGAATTTTACGATATTCGGAAGTCTAACTCAAATTGAGCAAAGCTAAATTGTCATTATAAATCAATATATTATACAATTAAGCCAACATGTTAATTTATAATAATTTATCTTTTTAAAAATTTGAATGGTAAACGCGAATATTATAAGATTCTTTCGTTTTAAATTTTCTTAATTGAATCAATCACCCCCACTCCCCTGACACCACAAGCGAACATGGAGATGCAAACTATAAATAAGGAATAAAGATTCTTTATAAACCGTTTCAAGGGATAAAAGCGATCCCAACACTTTAAACAAGCAAAAAAATGAAAATACCCGCTTACACCTTTAGAAACATAAGATAGTAGTGCTCAAGAATCTTACACCATTGTGCAAAAATTTTACCTTATATCCTTAACAAACGCCATCATGAAATGAATCCGAGCCCATTAAGAAATGCCTCATTAAACCAAAACTCTTAGTTTTCATTTCATCCACAAGCCACATAATCAATGCAACCTTTTAATTTTCAAGCCGTTATAGCAAGACCCCAAACACAATTCCAACGATCATGCAACAATTTAACATATGAAGGAGTCAATAAATGTGTCTATTTTCACCCCATAGAAAAAATGCTAAAATTAAAAAACGTATAGCACAATTAAAAAGAGAGCTGGTTCCCGTAAATCATTGGAGTTCTCAAAATGATAGCTTTGAAAACATTTCTGAGCTGTTTAACACATGGAAACAAAAAGGCCGTCACGCACTTTATCACCTCAATGAACATGCTACAGAATTAAAGAAAAAAGCGAAAGAAAATCCTAAAAAAACCCTCGCATTAGCAGCAGGAGTCGTTTTAGTAAGCTTCTTACTGATCCGTAAAAATTAACAACACAAGCAACAACTTCCCCTTTTAATGCCCGGACTCAAAGCGGGCATTTTTATCGTTTACAAAACACCACACCTTATGCCCTCTTCCTAACTTGAAACCTTCCCCCCCAAAAGGATAAGTTTTTCATCCGCCTCATCCGTCTTTGCCCCCCTCCCCACACCTCAAAGGATGGAGATTCCTACCAGTCACTGGACTGTCAACAGTCCAGCATCTCTCGGCAAACTTCACCTGCTGACCATTTACGCGGTTCACTTTATAGGCGCGATAGACAAGCCCTGCATTAAATACTGATCACAATATCTAAAAAACTCTTAATATGTAAAGCTTGTCATGCCTTATATCACCGCTCTAAACAACGCTGTTTTACGGCATAACAGGATAATCCAACTTTTTATCTCGCAGACTCTCCCGCTGTCCACCCATGTGGTTCGTATCACCCCACTCAAAAGACAATGTTGCTAGAAACTACAGGCACAGCTTTCAATATTCCATCCCTCTACTACTGGGTTATTTCAAAAGAAATAGAAACGATTAAAAATGCATGCGCTTTAATGTTTTAAAAAGCATTATTTTACAGCATAACAAATAAGAACTTTAAGAGCTTTAAAAGATGTATCATAACAAACCAAACAAAATCTTCCAACGTGAATACCCACTTGCTATAAAAAAGTGGCATAAAAATTAAACTGAAAAAACCCAAAATTTTATCCTCCAGAATCGACCCGTTGCGAAGTATCTACATACGTAACCACGGACATCCCAGGGATGAGCTTTTCAATTCCTTCCTGCCCAGGATCTAAAGCAATCCGTACTGAAATACGTTGCGCAATTTTAATAAAATTACCAATAGTTGTATCTGTTTTTAACAATGAAAACTCTGAGCCTGTAGCAGGTGCAAAACGAACCACACGCCCTGTTAACTTTTTGTTGTTCAATGCATCAACAGAAAAAACAACTGGTTGTCCCACACGCATCTGAGAAAGCTGTGTTTCCTTATAGTTAGCAATAATCCAAATATCATCAGAAATAACAGAGACCAATTGCGTACCGGGCATAACATATTGCCCTACCCGCGCTCCAACTAATCCAATATAGCCTGTTCGAGGAGATAAAATCTTTGTATGATCAAGATTAAGTTTTGCTAACTCAACACTCACCTTTGCTCCCGCAATTTCTGACTGTAAACTTTGCCGTTCAAGATTTAATTGTTTTTGCAATTGTCGTTTTGTTTCCAATGCCGTCAAGAGTTGTGAAAAAGGACGAGAAACAGAACTTTCCGTATCACCAAAACCTAACTTTTTACTTTCGGGGATAACATTGGAGAATGCTCGTGAACGCGCCAGTTCAACTTCTGCAGCATTAATTTCGCCCTGCAAAAGCTGTGCTTGCAATTCAATACTTGCTAGTTTTGCATTTTTTGAATCGAGAATAGCCTGTGCCCGTGCAAGCTGCTGACGAAAAAGAGAATCATCGAGCTCAAAGAGCAACATTCCCTTTTCAACGCGTTGATAATCTTGCACATAAATCCGTGCGATCACCCCAGAGATCTGTGAACTAACCAGCGTAACATTGCCCTTAATGGAAGCATTATCCGTTATTTGGATGTGACTCACAAAAGGAGGAAGTCTCCAAGCCCATAAAATCAGTAAAACACCCGTAATACCTGATAGGAATGCAATAATTGTAGCTTTTGATCGTAATGCTTTTATCATTTTTTGCACCCCTCTTTCTATGATATTACTCTACTTTTCTAATGCTCGCAAAGAGCATGACTTAACAATCATTGTGACAAGAAAAATAACGAATGCAATCATTGAAATATAAAAATAAAGCCTAAAAACGTCATCATAAGCAAAAATATTTGCTGTTAACTTAAATTTTTCTATCAACATAGAAGTACCCTGCTCACTCCCCAAGCCATTGGAAACAGAAACACCATAAGAAGGCGAAAACAAAGTATTCATCTCACCAGAAATAAGTGGATCAGTAACAACAATATTTTGTGTTAAAGACTCAAAGTTCTTATGGGCAAAATAAAACTGTAAGCTGCCAAAAAAAGCCGACCCCATCAATCCCCCTGTCACTTGCGTTAACAAAAAAACAGCAATAAAGCTTAAAACGTAACGCGGACCTCTCTCACCAGCGAGCACAAACCCTTTGAAAAGAGCAGGCGGCAAAAACAGTGCATAACTAAAACTCACCAATCCTTGGCTCAACATCATATCTTGCGGACGCGTTAAATGGTTTACACGACTATCTAAATAAGCTCCCAGCGCCAAACAACCCAAAGATAACAAATAAAAATAATCCTCACGCCCCGCTCGTAAAAAAAAGACGCAAACAGCTCCCCCTAACAAAATACCTAGTACCACAGCAAGATACATGGGCGCCATCTCACGATTAAGCAAACCAAAAAGATTAAAAAAGCCTACGGGCAAATTTGACCGCTCTAACAAGAAAACATGAAAGATAAATAAAATAAAAACAGATTGGACCATTTCCTTACTGAAAATCCACCGGAGATCAATCAACGGTTTTTCTCTATTAAGCTCAATAATAATAGCAATAGCCAATGAGAAAATGGCAAGTGCGAGCCCCCAACCAATCCATGGTGCTTCATACCACCAATACAATATGCCAACAGACATAATCACGGCATTTAATCCAAGACCAAGAGCAATCAAACCATAGCTTATCCAATCTAACTTTTGAATCACCTTACTGCGAACAACAGGCGTTAGGGGCAAAGTATAGATACAAACCAAGCTGATGAGAACCAATCCCATTTCCAGCGCGGAAAGACTGGAAAAACCACCATGTTCCAGCAAATCAGGAGAAATCAAACGTGATAAAGGTGCCGCTAAAGCAGCATTCATATAATTCAAGCTAAGACCAATAGTAAACTTCTTTGCTGGAGCAAAAGCCTCCATCATATAAAGCAGAGCAAGCGAAGCCAAAGGTGCAGCAGCAATCCCAGCGAAAAAGCGAATAATCAATGCAGAACGCAAATCCGTAACAAAGAGCTGTAAAACACAAACCAAAACGAAGCCAAGGATTGATAATTCAGCAAAAGCGCGCAACCCAAATTGATAGCGAATTTTGATCAACATAATCGCTATACTTACATTTGGCGCCATATAGGCCGCTACCAACCATGTTGTCTCGGTCAAAGTTGCGTGAAAATCACCGGTCAGATGGACAATGTTAGACTGAACAATATTAGCCCCTAAACCATAAGCCCATTGCAAAATAAGAGAAGCCAGAATATAAACAAAGCACTTTGGCAAAGGCCCTGCAAAAACACGACCAGGACGAGGAAAAGGTTTTCCGCTTCTTTTAGCAGACACAACCGTACTCTTTTTCCCGCTCATGTCACCTTTTCCTGTCTACCCTTGCTACGCCTCTATCAACGAAGAACCATCAGCTGACAATTGCTGGAAAAAAGCCTCTATTTTATGTTTATCCTCATCACTTGCTCCCCCCTTTAACGTCGCTTGAACTTGCAAAATCTGCTGTTCTAATACATCAAAAGAAAGATGCTCTACAGCCACAACATGCTCTACCAATAAAGAGCAGCCTGAAAAGGTAATATTTGCAACACCTCCACATACAGCAAATAATTTCTCACCTAAAGAAGTGCGAACACGAACACTGCCCAACACAATACTTGCCACCAATGGCGCATGATGCGCCATAACTGTTAAAGAACCTGAGGCTGAAGGAAGAACAACAGACACGACCTGATCTGAAAACACAATTTTTTCAGGCGATACAAGCTCAAACAAAAAATGCTCTTCTCTATTGTTTTCCACAAAAGTCTCCACAATACCCGATATAAGGACTTTCCGTTTTTTTCAACGACTCGTCCTTTTTAACGACAAATATTCATGACAGTTTTCTCCTTAATAAGAAATTTCCTACTAAGAAGCCTCTGCCATAAGACGCTTTCCTTTTTCAAGTGCTTCATCAATCGAACCAACCATATAAAAAGCAGCTTCTGGCAAATCATCATAATCGCCAGCACAAAGACCTTTAAAACCTTTGATTGTCTCTTCTAAAGGGACGAGTTTTCCCGGTGAACCAGTAAAGGCTTCCGCCACATGGAAAGGTTGCGAAAGGAAACGTTCAATTTTACGTGCCCGTCCCACCAGCAATTTGTCGTCTTCAGAAAGTTCATCCATTCCAAGAATAGCAATAATATCCTGAAGTGCCCTATAACGTTGTAAAATAGTTTGCACTTGACAAGCAACAGTGTAATGCTCTTCCCCCACAATCAATGGATCCAACATACGCGAGAAAGAGTCAAGCGGATCAACCGCTGGATAGATTCCCTTTTCAGCAATAGAGCGTGAAAGAACTGTCGTTGCATCCAAATGGGCAAAAGACGTTGCCGGTGCTGGATCTGTCAAGTCATCTGCAGGAACATAAATCGCTTGAACAGAGGTAATAGAGCCTGTTTTTGTACTGGTAATACGTTCTTGCAACGCCCCCATATCTGTTGCCAAAGTTGGCTGATACCCCACAGCAGAAGGAATACGCCCTAAAAGAGCAGACACCTCAGCTCCTGCTTGCGTGAAACGGAAAATATTATCCACAAAGAAGAGAACATCTTGTCCTTCATCACGGAAACTTTCCGCAATTGTCAATCCTGAAAGAGCCACACGCGCACGTGCTCCTGGTGGTTCATTCATTTGCCCGTAAACAAGCGCACATTTTGACCCTTCCGTTGAACCATTATTCTCTTTTGGATTCACATTCACGCGACTCTCGATCATTTCATAATAAAGGTCATTTCCCTCACGTGTACGTTCTCCCACACCAGCAAATACGGAATAACCACCGTGTGCCTTTGCAATATTGTTTATAAGTTCCATAATGAGAACAGTTTTTCCAACACCAGCACCACCAAACAAGCCAATTTTACCTCCTTTAGAATAAGGAGCTAACAAATCCACAACTTTAATACCAGTGACGAGAATTTCTGAAACCGTTGATTGTTCAACATATTCAGGCGCCTCTTGGTGAATAGAACGCGTTTTAGTTGCAGGAATTGGTCCCACATTATCCACCGGCTCTCCAATCACATTCATAATACGTCCCAATGTCGCTTCTCCTACAGGAACGCTAATTTGCGTTCCTGTATCCACAACCTTTTGGCCCCGCATCAGACCATCAGTTGTATCCATAGCAATCGTACGCACAGTATTTTCACCCAAATGCTGAGCAACTTCCAACACCAAACGATTGCCTAAATTCTCTGTTTCCAAAGCATTGAGAATATTTGGCAATGCGCCTTCAAATTGCACATCAACGACAGCACCAATAACCTGCTTGATCTCACCAACAGCGCCTTTTGCACGCTCTTCTTTTTTTGCGGATATATCTTTTTTTACAGGCGTATCTTTAGCCGCACTACGCGCAGATGCAGACGAAGCCTTGACACCCGCTTGAGATTTCGAAGCGGCTTTTTTCACGCCGGAACGATCAACTGGTTTCTTTTTTTCACCTTTTTCTGTTCCTTTGCTTGAGGTTACTGCTTTTACCATCAATCCTTACCTTTTCCATTTAAAGCGCTTCAGCGCCCGCAATAATTTCGATCAATTCTGTCGTAATCTGTGCCTGACGCTGACGATTATAAGCCACCGTCAATTTATTAATCATTTCACCTGCATTGCGCGATGCATTGTCCATAGCTGTCATTTTTGCGCCCATTTCACCAGCAACATTTTCCAACAAAGCCCGAAAGATTTGCACCGAAAGATTGCGTGGCACAAGCGCCTCTAAAAGAGAAGCAGCATCAGGTTCATACTCATAAACAATTGATTGTGAACCTTTGCTATGATCGGTTTGCTCCACAACATCTATTGCCTCAACAACTGCTTTTGGAGCAATCATTGGAATCAAGCCAAAAGCTGTCGGACGCTGATTAATTACGGAAACAAATTCAGAATAAAACAGCGTACAGACATCGAAAGCGCCATCATTGAATAAATCAACAATCCGTTGACTAATCATCACCGCCTCTGCAAAACCAATTCGCTTTACAGCATGCAAATCGATGTGATCAATTATCAAACCTTTGTAATCACGCGATAAAATATCCGCACCTTTTTTTCCCACGGTAATAATTTTCACTATTTTACCAACTGCCAATAGTGCTTTAATTTGTTCACGTGCACGACGAGCGATTTGCACATTAAAAGCACCACACAAACCGCGCTCAGCAGTACACACCACCAAGAGATGCACATCATCTCGCCCCGTACCACGCATAAGAGCAGGCGCATCAACACCATCCACATCAGCAGCAACACTGGTTAAAATATCAGCCATCCTCTTCGCATAAGGACGCGCAGACTGTGCTGCCTCTTGCGCACGGTGCAACCTTGCTGCTGCAACCATCTGCATAGCTTTGGTAATCTTTTGTGTTGCTTTAACCGAAGCGATACGGTCTCTAAGATCTTTTAGTGAAGCCATTCAAGCGTTCCATCAATTCATCACGAGAAATTTTTCGCATAAGTGTTAAGAACCGTCATCAACTTATCTTTCAGCTCATCTGTTAACTGCTTTTGCTCCGCAATTGCCTTTAAGAGATCTTGATAATCACTCCGCAAAAGCACCAAAAGTCCCTGCTCAAACCGTGCAACATCAGAAACCGCCAAAGCATCAAGATAGCCATTCACACCCGCGAAAATAACCACCACCTGTTCTTCTGTTTTGAGTGGAGAAAATTGTGGCTGCTTTAAAAGCTCAGTCAAGCGTGCTCCTCGATTCAACAGACGCTGGGTTGACGCATCCAAATCAGAGCCAAACTGCGCAAAAGCTGCCATTTCACGATATTGCGCCAATTCACCTTTAATCGAGCCGGCAACCTGTTTCATCGCCTTAATTTGTGCAGCAGAACCAACACGCGACACAGAAAGACCAACATTTACAGCGGGACGAATTCCTTGATAAAACAAATTAGTCTCTAGAAAAATTTGCCCATCCGTAATCGAAATCACATTTGTAGGGATATAGGCGGAAACATCATTTGCTTGCGTTTCAATGACTGGCAAAGCTGTCAAAGACCCAGATCCATTTTCTGCATTCAACTTTGCAGCCCGCTCTAAAAGACGCGAATGAAGATAGAAAACATCTCCCGGATAAGCTTCACGACCTGGAGGACGACGTAACAAAAGAGACATTTGACGATAAGCCACCGCCTGTTTTGACAAGTCATCATAACCGATCAAAGCATGTTGCCCATTATCACGAAAATATTCGCCCATAGCACATCCGGCAAGAGGTGCAATAAATTGCAATGGCGCTGGATCAGAAGCGGTTGCTGCCACAATAATAGAATATTCCAGTGCTCCACGTTCTTCCAAAACTTTAACGAACTGCGCCACCGTCGAACGTTTTTGACCGATAGCGACATAAATACAATAAACTTTATCTTGCTCTCGTCCAGCGCCTTTTTCATGAAAAGGTTTTTGGTTTAAAAATGTATCGAGCAAAATTGCTGTTTTTCCTGTTTGGCGATCACCAATCACCAATTCACGCTGCCCCCGTCCAATAGGGATGAGTGCGTCAATCGCTTTCAATCCAGTCGACATCGGTTCATGGACAGACTGACGCGGAATAATTCCAGGAGCCTTAACATCAACACGACGACGCTCTGTTGCTTTAATGGCCCCCTTACCATCGATAGGGTTTCCCAACGCATCAACCACACGCCCAAGCAAAGCGGGGCCCACAGGAACATCGACGATAGCACCTAACCGCTTTACACAATCACCTTCACGAATATCACGATCTGAGCCAAAAATGACCACACCAACGTTATCAACTTCCAAATTGAGTGCCATACCACGCACACCGTTTGGAAAGGCGACCATTTCCCCTGCTTGGACATTATCCAAACCATAAACGCGAGCAATACCATCTCCCACAGAGAGAACCCAACCAATTTCTGAAACCTCAGCCTTTTGGTCAAAGTTTTTTATTTGCTCTTTTAGAATTTTTGAAATTTCAGATGGTCTAATATCCATCAGCTGACCTCTTTTTTCAATGCAAGCTTAAGCGAAGACAATTTTGTGAGAAGGGACGTATCAATTTGAGACGACCCCACACGAACGATTAATCCACCAAGAATTGTTGGATCCACAATGATGTGCAGCAAAACTTTTCCCCCGACGACACTTTCCAAAGCCTCACACAACTCTTGTCTTTGTTGAGAACTTAAAGGGCGCGCAGAAACAATTTGCGCAGTAACCTGCCTACGAGCGCGTGCAACACAACGCTGAAAAGCATGTAAAATACCAAATACGGCACTGAGCCTACGGTTTGCTGCAATAACGCGTAAAAAATTACCAATAACCTGCCCTGCGTTTTTATCAGCAAATTTGATGTTTGCACAAACAGATTGCATCACCTTCATTTGCTCTTTGACTGAAAAGAATGGACTAAGCACAAAGCGTTTTAAATCCTTATGCTCCAAAACAAGCAAAAGATCCTCTACTGCCTTTTCAACCTTTTCAACGTTTCCGGCTTCTTGAACGCAATCAAAAAGCGCTTGCGCATAGCGTTGATCTACCAACGGCAGCGGTATGAGAGAAAACGAATCCGACACGAAATACCGCCTCTTTCCCTTGAGCGACTCTCTGATAGTTATCAGATAAAATGAAACAGACACTCTCCATTTTAAGAATCTTCTTCTTAAAATCTAGAATAAAAACCACTTGGTTTCTAGCATAGACATAACTGACTCGCAACACCACAAATCGCTGCTTTTTAAAAATTTTAATAAAATATTCAAAATATTTTTGAAAAGCATTTTTTTTAGATATACAGGATGGCATCACAGTTTTTTTAGTTCTCCTTTTTGACATTTTCTGAGCGATTTTTTTCACTCTCTTTAATTTTACTCCCAATGCTCTTTCCACCCCCAAAAAACGGTTCCTCCTTAACATTAAAGATCACCCTCTTATCACCACAAGAGCTTTCGCGAGAAGCAATTATGCATTGCCTCACACTTTTGTTTATTGCGTTCTAGAATGGGATTACATCCCTCACGAGAACAGAACGCCATTGGGTTGCAATTTAACAGGCTTGTTTTAAAGAGACATCTCTCAAAGCTCCCAAGCCCATTTATGACAGTACCCATAAATGGTATAACAGTAAATCTATTGAGCCCCCATCTTTACGCTTATGAAGAAACAAGCTTTCTCCACACCACACACTTTGCCCGGTTCTCAATATTGCGACAGCCTTTGGCATTAGAGACGATTCATAAGAAGCACTTTTACTCCTTATCTTCTATAGTTTCACTCCACATACTCAATTCCCGCTTGTTATGTACAAGCGAATAATTTTGATTGATTTAACATACACAGGTTTGAAACGAGAGAAGCTTACGATATTCGAAACTCTCATTCAACATACAAAACAATGCATTATCCTTATAAACAAGGCTGC